>NZ_JALKFT010000001.1:252832-253076 GCF_023242945.1 Frankia umida | reverse complement strand
TAATAATACTAATTTGGCCGAATAATGCAAGGTGTGGGCGGCGTGAGGTTTCGTGTAACCTTGGTCACCCAGGTTGCCATGCCCTCTGTTCGCACGCCTATGTACATCACCAGTTCTAGGGGCAATTTTCCGTATACGAGGAACTCCGCCTGGCGACGACGCTTCCTGTCGTTGTCGTCGTCGGTATCGTTCCACCACTGCACCCTCATTATATTGTGATCTACTTCGCCTAGCTTATCTAGAC
>NZ_JALKFT010000001.1:0-252822 GCF_023242945.1 Frankia umida | reverse complement strand
TTCACGGATTGGATGCCCGTCGGTGAAAGCAAACTGATATCCGTGAGCTGCAACACGTTCGGCTTGTGTCACGAAGTAAACAATATGATCTGGGTTCTCGGTTCTTCCTGTAACTCCACCTCTGGTGTAGGCGAGCAGCATTGGCGAACGAGGGCCGAAGTAGAAAGGGACATACTCGTCAAGGTTTCCGCCTGGACCGGCTTCTACTAAAGCTTTAGCCCTCTGGGACTTAATATTCGGGTATGCGATCGATCGGGTGGTAAGCTAATTTAGCATGCATTCCCGGTCGCAAATCAACGCGCCGGACTGGATGATTCGGGCAAAATTACCCGCGTGGGTGAAGTGATAAATCCACGTAACCATTGCACCAAGTAGCCCATCGCAGTATCCGGCTGGCAGACCAGCAGAGATTACCGCGGCGGGCAGGAAAGCGCGGCCTTTTGTGTCGGGTCGGATCGGAACAGTGCGCTCGGTGTGGGAGTAGGTACTGACTGTCAACGCTCTTTGGTTGGAGGGGATCATGGTGAGTAGCGACCGTATGCCCCGCTTGTGGTCCACCGTAGCCTCGTTTATCCGCCCCGATCAGGCCCGGAGCTAGCTGTGCGCATACTCCGACTATGGCGTCGAAAGCGGCCCGGTGGGGAATCGCGCTACCTCGGCACTGATGGAGGGACGGCTGGAGTCGGCCTGCGGCTGGATCACGCCAGTTGCGCGCAGGCGAGGATCGGGCCATCTGCAAGCCACGCGACGGGGCCGTGAGGAGACAATCGGGGCAGCATCCGTCGGAATAGGCGAGGTCGGGCTACCTGAACATCAACTTTCCAAGCTTGCAACAAGGGTCAGATTCCCGCCTGCGGTGACTCCGTGTATCGACTTCGTCGTGTAGGTCCGTTCAGAGTGGGTGGCGGCCCTACCGTGCGGCTCGACCCGTCCCGCGACAGCGAACGGCAGGGGCGGAGAGGGAAGAACCGGAGTCCGGAAGGGGAGGTGGGTGCGCTGGGTGGGCGGGAGGAAACGGGGATGGCGGGGCTTGGGGTGCGGGTGCCGTCGCCGGTGGAGCGGTTGGTCGATTCGCGGCTGTCGGGGTACGGGGTCGAGGTGTTCCTGAAGCGGGACGACCTGATTCACCCGGAGCTGCCGGGAAACAAGTGGCGCAAGCTCGGTCCGAACCTTCGCGCGGTGCTCGATCAGGGGCACGAGACGATCGTGACGTTCGGCGGGGCGTATTCGAATCACATCCGGGCGGTCGCGGCGGCCGGGCGGGCACTTGGGATCGCCACGGTCGGGCTGATCCGGGGCGAGGAGCACCTGCCGCTCAACCCGTCACTCACGGCGGCCCGGCGGGACGGTATGGAACTGCACTATGTGGACCGCGGCGTCTATCGGCAGCGGGCGTCGGCGGAGTTTCTTGGCAGCCTGCCCGCGCGGTTCGGCCGCTTCTACCTGATACCCGAGGGCGGCTCGAACGACCTGGGGGTGCGGGGCTGCGTCCAGATCGCGGCGGAGATCGGCACGTCCTACGATGTCGTGGTCTGTCCGTGCGGCACTGGCGGTACCCTGGCCGGTCTCAGCCATGGGCTGGCCTCTGTGGCTGGGACGCGCGCGGTGGGAATCGCCGCGCTGAAAGGGGCGGACTTCCTGCGGGATGAGGTCCGGCGCCTGCAGCACGCGGCGTTCGGCGGCGTCAGCGAGAACTGGTCGATCGAGCTCGGCTATCACGGTGGTGGATTCGCGAAGATGTCTCCTGAGCTGCTGGCCTTCGCCGCCGAGTTCGAGCGGCTGCACGGTCTCGCGGTGGAGCGGGTCTACGTCGCGAAAATGCTTGCCGCCGTCATGGACATGGTCCGAAATGGGCGCTTCGTGGGTGGACAGTCGGTTCTCGTTGTGGTGACCGGCTAGCCTTTCGCCGAGGCCAGCCGGGTGGGTGGGCGGGTGGGCGAATCGGGCGGTCTTCGGCTCGGTGAACCGGATGGGCGCGTCCAGGGTCGGCGGTGCCGGGCCGCGGTGCCGGTCCACCCAGTCGGAAGGTGTGGTTTCGCAGAGCGATCCAGCCGTTGTGCCGTCCACTATGAGATCGACGCGGTGAAATTTACAGGCAACGGAACGTGCGAATTTTGAATTTCATCATGCCCTTGGGTGATGGCTCGGTCATGGGTCGCGGGCCGATTCGGGGTGTCGATTGTGGTGTCAACTACGGTGGCCCCGAGCACGCCGGTCCGGGAGTTTCGCCGGACCGATCGTCAGTGCTCGTCCGAGACCATCGCAGAACACGAGCCCGCACGGGGGATGTGTGAGGACCACGGGCGCCGGTCATGACGGCGCGGAGGACGTCAGCGAGTGTGAGCTCTGCGCCGACAACGGAGTCGGCGCGGCGCGGGAGCGCGGCGTCCAGGATGACAGTGACGGCGCGGGCGGGCCGGCGGGCTTTCTGGTGGCCGGCGGGTTCGTGCTCGACTGCCTGATCAGTACCTCGGGGTTGCCGGTCTGGGGCGATGACCTGCGGGCCGACGCGATGCGTACGGTGCCCGGTGGCAAGGCGCTGAACCAGGCGATCACCTTCGCCCGGCTCGGCGGTCGGGTCGCGGCGGTCGGCTCGGTCGGCCGCGATCCCGTGGGTGAGGCCATCCGCTCGGTGCTGATCGCGGACGGGGTGGACGTGTCCGCGATGGCCGTCCACCAGGGTGCGCCGACACCGGTGTGCGTCGTGCACAGCCGGCCGGACGGGGAGAAGGCCGTGGTGTGGCGGGTACCGGACGAGCTGGCGCCGACCGCGAGGACCATCCACGAGGCGGCCCGCGGTCTCGGCGGTCGGGTCGGTGCGACGGTGGTGACCTTCGAGTTTCCCGCGGCCGCCGCGGAGCTTGTCGCCGCGGCGGCCGCGGTGGGGCGCTGGGTGGTCGTCCACCCGGCACCCGCGCTGCCGCCGGCGGCGGGAGCGGCGGTGGCGGGGGACCGGACCGCGCTGCTCGGCCGCGTGCCCTGGGATCTGGTGGACGTGCTGGTGCCGAACGAGGCCGAGGCTCGCGCGCTGCTGGTCGGGCATCCCGGCGCGGCTGGCCCCGCGCGCCTGCTCGCCGACGCGCTCGCCGACCACCTCGGCGTGCCGATCGTGTGTGTCACGCTGGGGGCGCGGGGCTGCGTGCTGCGCTCCAACGGACAGAGCTCCCCTCACCGCGCGTCGGCGAGGATCGTGGTGGATACGACCGCGGCCAGCGACGCGTTCACGGCGGTGTTCACCGCGCAGCTGGTGGCGGGCTGGTCGCCGCTGGACGCGGTGCACGCGGCGCAGCGGGCGGCGGTCCGCACGGTCGGCCGTCCAGGTGGCTATGAGGCCCTGCCCACCCACGCCGAACTGCTCCACCTCACCGACCCCGCCGGCCATACCGACCCCACCAGTCCTGGCGGGGCGAACCCGTCGAGCTCGGCGGTCGCGCGCATCCCGGTCGCTCGTCTGGCCGGTTCGGAGACGGCGCCCGTGCGTGCCGGCCGGCCGGTTCGATCCGCACGGTCCGTGGCATCGCGAGCACCGGTGTGACCCGGATTCGTAGCGCGCAAGTCCCGTCCTTCAGGGCTGGGTTAGCGCGTCGGGGCTGGTCGCCGTTGCCCTTCGATGTACTCGCGCAACAGTGCGATCGGGGCATCGCCAGCTGACACCGCGAGGTACGACGGGGACCAGAAATGCCCGCGTATCGATGCCTGGTTCACCTGGCTGGTGAACTCGGCACGCAGCATCCGTGCGGACACGCCCTTCAGCGAGTTCACGAGCGCGGACACGGTGACCTTCGGTGGGTACTCGACCAGCAGGTGCACGTGGTCGTCCTCGCCGTTGAACTCGACCAGGCGGGCGCCGAAGTCGTCGCACACGTCGCGCAGGGTCCGCTCGCAGGCGTCGAGCATCGCCGAGTCGAACACACCCCGCCGGTACTTCGTCACAAAGACCAAGTGAACATGAAGCCTGGAAACCACATGTCTACCTCGCCGGTAGTCGTCGGAGATGTTCATAGACCAAGTATGATGGGTGAGATGCCGATCGTGCGCTACCGCTACCGGGCCTACCCCGAGCCGGGGCAGGTTCAGGCGCTCGCACGGGCGTTCGGCTGCGCCCGGGTGGTGTTCAACGACGCGATCCGGCTGCGCGACGATGCGTTCAAGGCCGGCGAGAAGCTGTTCGACACCGACGTGCAGCGGCGTGTCGTCACGCTCGCGAAGCTCACTCCCGAACGGGAATGGCTCGCGGAGGTGTCGTCGGTTGTGCTCGTGCAGGCATGCAGGACGCGCGCCGCGCGTTCCGGAACTGGTTCGACTCGCTGTCCGGGAAGCGCAGGGGCCGGAAGGTGGGTCATCCCCGGTTCCGGTCGCGCAAGGACAACCGGCAGTCGATCCGGCTCACCCGCAACGGGTTCAGCGTCACCGCTCGGGGCGTGAGGGTCTCGAAGGTGGGCGATCTGCGGCTGGAATGGTCGCGGCCGTTGGCGTCGGTGCCGTCGTCGGCCACGGTGATCCGGGAGGCCGACGGCCGGTACTACGTGTCGTTCGTCGTCGACATCGCCGACGAGCCGTACCCGCCGTCACCTGGTGAGGTCGGGATCGATCTCGGCTTGGATCGGCTGGCGACCCTGTCCACCGGTGAGATCGTCGTCAATCCCCGCCACCTGCGATCGCGACAGCGTCACCTCGCCCGCGCCCAGCGGGCGCTGGCCCGTAAGCGGAAAGGCTCGGCGAACCGTCGGAAGGCGGTGCGCCGAGTGGCGGTGCTGCACCGGAAGGTGCGGGAAACTCGCCGGGATCATCATCACAAGCTGGCCGTTCGACTGGTCCGTGACAACCAGACGGTCCACGTCGAAGATCTCGCGGTGGCTGGGCTCGCCCGGACACGGCTGGCCCGGTCGGTGCACGACGCCGGATGGGCGTCTCTGGTCGGACTGATCGAGGAGAAAGCGGCCCGTCGAGGTCGCACGGTGGTGAAGGTCGGCCGGTTCTTCCCGTCCTCGCAGGTCTGCTCGGTCTGCGGGATGAAGGACGGGCCGAAGCCGCTCGCGGTGCGGACCTGGACGTGCCCGGCCTGCGACACCACACATGATCGTGATCTGAATGCGGCTCGGAACATCCTGTTCGAGGGCCGTCGGATCGTCGCCGCCGGGCGGGCGGAGACGGTAAACGCCTGTGGAGCCGAGGTAAGACCGGAACTCGTTCCGGCGGTTGGCATCGAAGCAGGAACCCCACGAGGTGCCGCGTGAACCCACGCGGCACGGTAGGGAATCCCCGTCCTTCAGGACGGGGAGGACGTCAAGCTAAGGTCGGGACATCATCCGTGCGGGTGGAACCGGTCAGGGTGGACGCGTCCGATTCCGGGAGGATCTTCCGGTTCGGCGGGACGAACCGGGGCTCGCGGGGAACAGAAGCAGGGAAGGCGGTGGCGCGAATGGCCTGGCAGTCGACACTGCGTGACCCGCGGGCAGCGCGGGCGGAGGCGATGGTGCTCGCTCGGTCGGCGGCACGATGGGTGTGGCTGCGGCGTGGCACCGATGTCACGGCCAGCATGGCCCGGTCGTCCTGCCTGGTCGTGGCGCCGCATCCGGATGACGAGACGTTGGGCTGCGCCGTCGCGGTGATCCGTAAGCGGGCCGTGGGCACACCGGTGACCGTCGTGATCGTCAGTGACGGGTCGAAGGCGGAGCCGGTGACACTGCCGCCGGAGGAGCTCATCGAGGTTCGGGAGACGGAGACCCGGCGGGCCTGCGCGGTGCTCGGGGTACCCGAGACCGACGTGTTGTTTTTGGGTTTCCCCGACTCGGAACTCGGTGGCGCGCTGGACGCGATCGCGCTGCGGCTGGCCGAGATCATCCGGGCCCGCCAGCCCGCGCAGGTGCTGATCCCGGCGTCCTGCGAGGGGCATCCCGATCACGACGCGACCCATGAGGCGGCCACCAGGGCCGTTGCCGCGGCGGGCTTCACCGGCCAGGTGCTGGAGTACACGGTGTGGCTGTGGACCCACTGGCCATGGACGCGCGGCTACGGCACGCGGGATCGTTCGGTGAACCGGCTGCTGGTGGAACCCGCCCGCCGGCTGCGGGAGGGCCGTCCACTGCTCGTCGACGCGCGCGGCCTGCGGACACGGCAGCGTCGGGCGCTCGCCGAGCACGTCACCCAGGTCGGAGATGGCTCCCCGGCCGGCAGCGGCCTCGCGGCGGGGGCGGCGGGGGCGGTCGAACCGGCGGCCGTGCCGGTGACCGGTCCGCTGCTCGCGACGTTGCGCAGCCGGCACGAGGTCTACGTCGAAGCCGGCGCGCTGCGCCACCTCGACTTCCCCCGGCCCTGGCGGGACGCCACGCCGAAATAGCGGCGGAGGGGGCCCCGAGGCTGGCTGAGCCACCACGGTCGCGTGGTGGCGATCAGGCGGTGTCGTGGATGTCCTGCGGGTGCTCCGACACCGTCGGCAGCGTCGACGGAAGTGGCAGTGTCGACGGAAGTGGCAGTGCCGACGGCGTCATCGGCGATGCGGTCGGGGGTGCCGAGCCGGGGGGCAGGGTCAGCAGCGCGGGGTCGATCCGGCGGCGCCGCCACGCTCCTGACCGGGCGGCGAAACCGGTGATGGCGTCCCGGTAGGCCTCCTCCTTGCGGCGGGCGATCATCATCGGGTCGATCTCGGCGACCCCGGCCCGGCCCTGGGCGCCGACGGCGGCCGCTCGTGCCGGATCAAGCAGATAGGGCGCGAGCGCGTCGGCGAGGGCCGCCGGATCATCGACGGGGACGACCGCCCCGCCACCCCAACGCTGGACGAACGGTGCGATCCCGGTGCGTGTGGTGGTGACCACCGGACGGCCGGCGGCCATGGCCTCGGCGGCGGCGATGGAGAAGCTCTCGAACCGGCTCGGCACGGCCACGACCCGGGCCCGTCGGTAGATCTCCCGGACCTGCTCACCGCCGAGATGACCGGTGAACTCGACGTCCAGACCGAGGTTGCGGGCCTGTCGTTCCAACCAGGTACCGGCGGGGACACCGTGGATCTCGCCGGCGGGCCGGCCCGCGAGCACCAGCCGATGGTCGACGCCGGCCGCCCGCAGCCGGGACGACGCGTCGAGCAGCACGTCGACCCCCTTGTACGCCTCGAGCCGGCCGACGGTCGCGATCACCGGCCTGGTCCGGGAGACGTCCGGGATGCCGAGCCAGGGCACGGCGTCGAACGGGTTCGGGATGACTTCGACCGACCGGCCGCTCAGCCAGCCACGGTCACGCAACGTGTCGACGAGCAGCTGGGACGGAGACGTGACCACATCCGCCAGATCCGCGGACATCCGGTCGAGCCGGTCGGCGAGGCGGCCCTTCGGACCGATCGGCGCGCCGGCGAGCTGGACGGTCAGCATCGTCGGGCAGTGCAGGTGGATCGCCAGCGGCCGGCTGCGGGCCATGGCCTGCATGAGACCACGGGTCTCGCCGTCCTGGGTCTCGATGACATCCGGCTGGAGTCTGAGCTGGCGCATCCACATCGTGTAGGACAGCGGCAGGCTGGCCCGGAGGCTGATGGAATCCCGCGGGTAGAGCGGCCCGCGCAGCCGGTCGCCGATCGGGCCGAGACCACGGCTGACCGGCAGGCGCAGCAGCGGCCGGCGGTGGACGTGCACGCCGTCCTGCACGGTGTCGACGACGCGGTGCCCCTGGGCGCACACCACGTGGACCTCATGCCCGAGCTTCGCCAGGGCGATCGCGAGCGTCGCCGTGTAGCTGCCCGCGCCGTCCCACACCACCGGCGGGAACTGTTCGCAGAGAAACACGATGCACAGGCTGTGTAGCGAACGGAAGTAACTCGCCATGGGTCTCCGTTCCACCACCCGGGCGCCCGATCCGCGGTGCCACGTGGGAGCAATGTCGGGGCTACGTTACTCCGCCCGGCAAGGCCATCCGGCGAATCCGCCATCGAATCCAGTCGGCGATTTAGACCTTCCATGGCGATGGGGGTGTTATGTCTGTTCTGGTGCCTGGCGGGAGAGGTGTCCGGATGGGCCTATTGCGGCCATGTCGTGCCGATCATTGGAGGTCAGGGCCTATGCGAGTCGACCTGGCGCCCGATGTGAGTCGGTGGGCACGTTGTCTCAAAAATACTAAACTCGACAATTACGTCAGAGTAGCCAGCGTCCAGCTCGCAGCGTGCACAAGCGAGCCGGCTCCGCGCGGTCACGGCTGTCCTGGAGGCATCGCGGAAGGCGGCCATGCTCCGAGGGGGCGGCGCCGCGCCGCGGAAACGGGCCAGCGGGCCGTGCTGGCCCGGGGTGGGTCTGCCCCGGTGGTGGTGGCCGCGCTGGTGGTGGGCATGAGGTGGTGGCGGTGGGGTGGTTGCCTGGATGCTTCCGTTGCATATTGCGCGATGAAACGAAACGGAATTGGGTCTGGTGGGTGTTGTCCGCGCACCAGTGGGGCATCGGGTGCCGGATGCCGGGAATGTCGTCCGGCCTCGGGCATGGCCGCGGCGCGGGAGGGAAGAGACCCGTCGACATGAGGGAGGGTGACATGAGGGGAGGGGAGGACTGATGTGCCACCTGTTCGCGATGAGTAGTGGGCCGACGCCGATCAGTGCGACGTTCTGGCTCCTGGACGCGGCCGACAGCCTCGATGCGGCGCCGCGTCGCTCGCCGGACGGGGTCGGGCTCGGCGCGATCGGTCCGGACGGGGCGCCGCGGGTGCTGCGGCAGACGATCCGCGGCAGCGCCGACACCGAGTTCGCCCGGCAACCGCAGGAGATCACCGCGACGACCTTCGTCGCGCATGTCCGGCATGCCTCGACCGGGCGGGCCAGCGACGAGAACACGCATCCGTTCGTCCGGGATGGTCGGATCTTCGCGCACAACGGGGTGATCGAGGGGCTGCGGCAGCTGGAGGACGAACTGGGCGCGGCCGGCCTGGAGGTGGCGGGGGACACCGACTCCGAACGGTACTTCGCCCTGATCACCAGGGAGATCGCTCGGCATGACGGCGACGTGGGGGCGGGCATCACGTCCGCTGCCCGGTGGATCGCGGCCAATCTGCCGATGTACTCGATCAACATGATCCTGATCGCCGGCGGCGAGCTCTGGGCGTTGCGGTACCCGGACACCAACGGGCTTTATGTGTTGCGCCGCGGCCCGGGTGGGCGCAACGCGCGTCATCTTGACCATGCGAGCCCCTTCAGCGAGATCCGGGTCCGCTCGGTCGATCTGCTGGAGGCTCCGGCGGTGGTGGTGGAAAGCGAGCGGATGGACGAGGACCCACGCTGGCGTCTGCTGGACAGCGGCGAACTGCTGCACGTCGCGGCGGATCTGACGATGACATCCGAGACGGTGCTGTCCGGCCCACCGGCCCACCAGCTCACCCTGGACGAGCTGCGTCCGCAGGCGGCCGTGTCCCAGACGACCGCCGTCCCCGAACATCCGGTGACGACGGCGTCGTCCGTTCGCTGACGTCCGTTCGCCCGTGTCCGTTCGCCGGCGTCCGATGGTGGACGCCCGATGGTGGGGGTGGTGGTCGGCCGGATGCGTGGGCCGACGGGACGGGCGGGCTGAAGGTCGTGGTCAGATCGGGGTCGAACGGGACGATGCGCTCGGGTCGTTCGGCCCGGGCAAACAGGCCGACATAGCCGGCGTGTGCGCGGGGTAGCAATCGTGATGGGGTGTCGGTGCGGACAGTCGCAGTTCCCTGCGCGGAAGGGGCTCGTCGTGGTAGTTGAGGTCGGCAGGATTGGGCTTTGGGCAGCTCAGCGGCAATGGCCGACGGACGTCCGAGGCCGGACGGACATCGCCGTCGAGGTGGCGTCGATGGGCTTTCCAACGATGTGGATCGGGGCGGCGAGCGGGGACCTGGAGCTCCCGGCGGCCATCCTGGATGGCACCGAAGGGCTGGTCGTCGGTACAAGCATTCTGAACATCTGGACCGAGAAGGCGGACATCGTCGCCGATCACTACGCGATGCTCGCGAAGGCGCACCCTGACCGGCTGCTGCTCGGGTTCGGTGTCGGGCACCGGGAGCCGGTCGAGCGGGCCACCGGACGGCCCTGGGAGAAGCCGGTGGAGGTGCTCCTCGACTACCTCGACACGCTGGACGAACTCGGTGTGCCGCGTGAGGACCAGGCGCTCGCCGCACTCGGACCCAGGGTGCTGGGCATCGCCGCCGAACGCACGGCGGGGGCGTTGCCGTATCTGGTCACCGCCGAGCACACCCGCGAGGCTCGTCGGCTCCTCGGCCCGGGCCCGCTGCTGGCCACCGAGCAGAAGGTCGTGTTCAGCACCGACGCCGAGCAGGCCCGGGCGATCGCCCGCCGCGCCCTGGCTCCCTATCTGGGCCTGCCGAACTACACGAACAACCTGCGTCGCCTCGGCTTCACCGACGTCGATCTCACCGACGGTGGCTCAGACCAGCTCGTCGACGCCCTGGTCGCCTGGGGGGACGAGACGGCGATCCTGGCCCGCATCGGTGCTCATCACGGCGCGGGGGCGAACCACGTCGCCGTGCAGGTGCTCACCGACACGCCGGGCGAACTGCCCCGGGACGGCTGGGCTCGGCTGGCGGCGGCGATCGGCGGCTGATGTCTCCTGCCGGGCGGGCCGCGCGTGCGGTAGTCTGTCCGGCAACCGATCAATTCGCCTGCCCTGTGTCTGCGGCCGAGTCACGGAGAGTGACGCATGCCCGCAGACGATTCCATCGTGTCCCAAGTGGCGCACGACCCTGGTGGTCGGCTCGAGACGCCGGACGCCATCCCGGCCGCACGCGCCGGGCAGCAGGAGCCGCCGGCGGCGAACATCCCCGCGCCGGCAGCCGAAACGCACCCCACGGCGATCACCGTCGAGGATGGGTCCGAGCTGGTCGACAGTCTGATGTCGGGGATGAGCCCCGGCGAGCGCGAGCACCTGCTTGAAATGATCAATACGTCGATCGAGGCCGAGCGCACCGCGGCCTTCGACGGTACGGTGCGTCGTCAGGTCGATGTCGGAGTACGCCGTCGGCGCTCGTCCCGCGCGGTACAGGGCGCGGACGACGCCGGTGCGTAGCCGCCGGGCGGGCTGGTAGCGCGCACGGTGATCCGGCAGGATGGCACGACATCGAGACAGCAACCGACGGCCGCCCGAGACGACCCTGACGGCCGTGGCGACAACGCCAGCACCGGCGGTACTGGCGGCGCTGCCAGTGCTGCCAGTACTGCCAGTACTGGCAGCAGTGGGTCTGCGGGTACGCAGTCCCGGCGCGCGGCGGGTCGTAGAGGCGGGAGCGCGATCGTGGAGATCGACAAGGTGCGCCTGGACGCGAGCCTTGCCCGACTGCATCACCAGGTGCCCAGTCAGGTCGAACTCGCCAAGCTGGTCAGCGAGGTGGTGGGCGCGGTCACCGAGATCTTCGATCTGGCCGGTGCGGGTGTGCTGCTGGTGGACGCCGACCGGGCGCTGCGCAGCATCGCCGCCTCCGACAGCACGGGTGCCCTGCTCGAACGGGTTCAGGAGGAGTTCGGCGAGGGACCGTGCGTGGAGTCGTTCATAGTGGACGAGATCGTCGTGTCCAACGACATCACGATCGATGACCGGTGGCCGCGGGTCACCCCGGCCCTGACCGCCGGGGGCGTGCGGGCCGTCCTGGGCGTACCGGTACGCCTCGGTGGTGGCCCGATCGGGACGTTGAACGTCGCCGACAACCAGGTCCGGCAGTGGACGGCCAGCGAACGCGACGCGATCGTGCACTTCGGTGGGGTGCTGGAGAACCTGCTGCTGGCCGGGCTGATCGCCGATCGCAACGACCGGCTCGCCCGGCAGTTGCAGTACGCGCTGGACTATCGGGTTCCCATTGAGCGTGCGGTGGGATATCTGATGGCGACGATGCGCACCGACCCGGTGTCGGCCTTTGAGAGACTGCGGCGCACCGCGCGGGACGAACGGCGCCGGGTGTCGGAACTCGCCGAGGAGATCCTGGCCGGACGACGCAGCCTCTGACGACGCAGCCTCTGACGACGCGGAACAGCATCACGTCGCGGTGTCGTTCTGTCAGGTTGGCGACATGCCGCGTTGGGTGGCCAGCTCTGGTCCGGCGGGTAGGTAATCCGCCAGGATGGGCGCGTACTGACGCCAACCCGGCCCGGCCCAGCTGACTGGCCAGCCCGGCAGCCCGGCCAGTCAGGGCAGTGGAGCACCGCCCGAGTGGAGACGAATGATCGAGGCACAGGGGCTCACCAAGCGGTATGGACGAACGGTCGCGGTCAATGACCTGTCGTTCACGGTGGCGCCCGGCAAGGTGACCGGCTTTCTCGGGCCCAACGGCGCGGGAAAGTCCACGACGATGCGGATGATCCTGGGGCTCGACAACCCGACCGCGGGAACGGTCCGGATCAACGGTCGGCGCTACGCCGAGCTGCGTCATCCGCTGCGGCAGGTCGGGGCGTTGCTGGACGCGAAGTGGGTGCACCCCAACCGGTCCGCCCGGGCGCATCTGCGCTGGATCGCGGCGTCCAACCGGATTCCTGCCCAGCGGGTCGACGAGGTGCTCGAGGCTGTCGGGCTGACCGCGGTGGCGGGTAAGCGCGCCGGCGGGTTCTCCCTGGGCATGTCCCAGCGCCTGGGCATCGCGACCGCGTTGCTGGGTGACCCGGGTGTCCTGCTCTTCGATGAGCCGGTCAACGGGCTCGACCCCGAGGGCATCCTGTGGATTCGGCAGTTCATGCACCGGCTGGCGGATGAGGGTCGCACGGTGTTCGTCTCGAGCCATCTGCTCTCCGAGATGGCGCTGACCGCCCAGGATCTGGTCGTCATCGGCCGGGGGCGGCTGATCGCCCAGACCAGCACGCGGGAGTTCATCGACAACGCCTCCGAATCGGCGGTCCGGGTGCGTGGGCCGGAGATGGAACGGCTGCACGGCCTGCTCACCGGCCAGGGCCTGACCGTCCGCGACGTGCCGGCCGGTGACGCGGGGCCCGCGGCCCTGCTGGTGCCGAACACCAGCACCGAGCAGATCGGCGAGCTGGCCGGGACGGTCGGGCTGGTCCTGCACGAACTCGCCGCCCAGCGCGGCTCACTGGAAGAGGCCTTCATTCAGCTCACCGGGCAGGACGTGGAGTATCACGGCGGCGGGTCCGGCCCTCCCGGCACCGTCGGCGGGGTGGTTCCACCGCCCACCAGCGGGCCACCGCTCGGTCAGGCGGCGGTCGGGGTGCCGGCGTCGGGCGCGCCCACGCGGGGAGGGGACGCGCGATGACGCTGCTCACCGTGGAGCGGATCAAGCTGTTCTCCACCCGCTCGCCGTGGTGGTGCATGATCCTGGCGACCGTCCTGACCGTGGGATTCACCTCCCTCATCGCCGCGACCACCAGTTCGAACGACGTAGCCGACCTCACCCCGGACGTCACCCAGTTCGGCTACAACTTCGGGCTCGTGGTGATGATGGTGATGGCCACGCTGGCGGTCACCACCGAATACCGGTTCGGCACGATCCGTTCGACGTTTCTCGCCGTGCCCACCCGGACGCCCGCGCTTGTCGCCAAGCTCGTGGTGGTGGCGACCCTGGCCGCGGTCGTCGGTGAGCTCACCGGCGTCGGGTCCTGGGGGATCGCCCGGCTGATCCAGCCGGACGCCCCGCTCGGGCTGAACACCGCCCAGGAGTACCGCGGCGTCTTCGGCGTCGGCCTGGTGTACCTGCTGGCCGCGGTGTTCGCGATGGCCATCGGTCTGATCGTCCGGCAGTCCGCCGGCGCGATCGTGATCGAACTGATCTACGTGCTTCTGGTGGAGAACCTGCTACCGGTGATCCCGCGCGTCGGCGATCACATCCAGCACTGGCTCCCCTTCATCGCCAGCAACAACTTCGTCGTCGCGGGCGCCCCCCGCCACACGGACGGGCCGCCGGTGATCGACGACATGCCGCTGGGCCCGTGGGGATCGCTGCTCTACTTCGCCGCGGTCTGCTTCGGGTTGTTCCTGATCGGCACGATCCTCGCCCGCCGTCGCGACGCCTGAGTCCCGCCGGGCGCCTGAGCTCCACGGGACTCCTCAGGCGCCCGGGCCCCACAGGTCACGGCCGGCCCGGAGCCGCTCGCGGGCCTTCATCCGGGCCTCGTGGACGTGGCGCTGCCCGCCGGTCAGCCGGCGCCGCACATCCGCGTCCGCCTCGACGAAGGGCCGGTAGTAGAGGTCGTCGTACTCCTCGACGATCTGGAAGGTCCAGCGTCCGTCCAGGACGTTGCGGCCGAGGAGCTCCTCGCGCAGCTGGGCCGCGATCCGGCGGTGCCCCGCCTCGGCCAGCTGCTCGAGAGCCTCGCCGAGCAGGAGATCGGCGTGCCCGGACAGCTGGTGGAACTCGTACAGCGCGCCCCGGGCCCGCTCGACGCATTCCAGTGCCTCACTGAGCCGTCCGACCGCCGCCACGGTGGCGTCGTCGAGGTCCTCCCGGGTGTGGTGGGCCTGGCCACCAGTGCTGGCCTGCGCGGATCTGCTCACCCAGGTGGGATTCCCGGTCACCGCCCGTCCGACACCGCCTGTACGTGCGGACCACTGACGTGCACCGCGTCGTCCGGCAGGGGCCGTGGGAGGGGGAGGTCGACCGCGGGGCGGCGGCCGGGAATGAGCGCGGCGACCCCGAGCGCCAGCACCGCCGCGACGGTCGCGATGGCGAAGGTGATCCGGAACCCGGACAGGGTCGGTACCTGGGCACCCTGGTAGGACGTGGTCATGTGGGACAGCACGACCCCGATCAGCGCCGCGGCGGTCGAGGTACCGAGCGCGCGCATCAGGGTGTTCAGACCGTTGGCCGCGGCCGTCTCGGTCGGCGGCACCGCTGCCATGATCAGCGTCGGCATGGCCGCGTAGGCGAAGGCGACCCCGAGGCCGACGATCGCGCAGACGATGAGGATCTGCCAGATCGCGTTGAGGAACGCCACACCGATCGCATAGCCGATCGCGATGATCAGCACACCGAGCATCAGGCTGGCCTTCGCGCCGAACGCGGCGATGATCCGGGCCGTGACGGGCGAGGCCAGCACCATCACCACGCCGAACGGGGCGAAGCACAGCCCGGCGACCACCATCGACTTCCCGAACCCGAAGCCGGTTCCGCTCGGAATCTGCATCAGCTGCGGGACGACCAGCGACAGCGCGTACATCGCGACGCCGACGATGATCGAGGTGATGTTGGTCATCAGGACCTGACGACCGGCGGTGATCCGCAGGTCGACCACCGGGTTCGGTACCCGCAGTTCCCAGAAACCCCAGACCAGCAGGGTCAGCACCCCGCCGATGGCCAGACCGACGGTGGCGGGAGCGCCCCAGCCCCAGTCGCTGCCCTTGGAGATCACCAGCAGTACGGCGAGCAGACCGACGAACAGCCCACCCGCCCCGACGACGTCGAAGCGGCTGCGCCCCGCCCTGACCCGGACGCCGGCCCCGGCGTTGTCTCCAGCCCCGTCTCCGTCCGCGTCGCTGGCGAGCGGCGGCGCCGGTATCACCCGCCACAACACCACGAGCATGATCGTGCCCAGGCCGGCCGCTCCCCAGAACAGCACATGCCAGTCGGCGTGCTGCGCGACCAGCGCGGACAGCGGGATGCCCAGCGCGCCGCCGATGCCGAGCGAGGAGCTCATCAGGCCGAGGGCGGCGCCGAGCCGCGCCGGCGGCAGGACGTCGCGCATCATGCTGATCCCCAGCGGCACCACACCGGACGCCATGCCCTGCATCGCCCGTCCCGAGACGACCGGCAGCAGGCTGCTCGTCATCGCGCACAGCAGCGAACCGGCGATCAGCAGCACCTGGCTCGCGAGCAGCAGACGCTTCTTGCCGTACATGTCGCCGAGCCGCCCGGCGATCGGTGGTGCGACCGCCGAACCAAGCAGGGTGGCGGTCACCGTCCACGCCGTGTTCGACGCGGACGAGTGCAACAGCCTGGGCAGATCCGGGATCAGCGGGATCATGAGCGTGTACATCAGGGAAGCCACCGTGCCGGTGCAGGCCAGGGTGGCGATGATCGGACCGACGGCCGGCTCGCCCGGGCGAGGACCGCTGTGGTGGACCGACACCTGCGTCAAGGAAGCCTCCCTGTCATGGCGAGGCGCGAGGCGCCGCGTACCACGAATGTCGGAATCGAAGGTGATCGAAGGTGATCGAAAGTGATCGAAAGGTGGCGAATGCGGCGCGAACCGTGCGGACAGGCCGACCTGGCCTGTGTCCAGGCGAGCGCGCGCGGCATCCACGACGACACCGGACGACACCCCGCCTGGTAGGCCGGGCCATGGCGGGCTGGCGACGAGACGACGCCCGCCCGCCGGATGTGCATGCTACACGTAATATGCATCATGCACAGCCATGGATCTGGTCGATAATGAGACCGGACCGGAACCATCCGGACGACCGGGCGTACCGCCCACCGACCTGGCGGAGGCGATCATGAAGGACGACCTGTCGACCGACCTCCGCCGCGTCGACGCGCGCGATCAGCCCGACACCTCGCCGCGCGAGCGCGCCCAGCGCTGGGAGGGCCAGGTCCGCGACACGCAGCTGCGTGAGATCGAGCGGGAACTGATGCTGCTCACGCGCCACCACATCCTGCCGGCCTCCAACCACCGCCCCGGCCAGCGCACCCTGGAACGCTCCGCCTACCTGCTCCTGAGCCGCATCGAGGTCGAGGGCCCGATGACCCTCGCCCAGCTGGCCGAGGCCTTCTCCCTGGACGTCTCCACCGTCAACCGCCAGACGGCGGCCATGGTGCAGGCCGGCCTCGTCGACCGCATCCCCGACCCGGACGGCGGCATAGCCCGGAAGCTGGCCATCACCCCCGAGGGCGGACAGCGCCTGCACGCCGATCGCGACTTCGTCCTCGGCGCCCTCGCGAAGATCCTCACCGAGTGGCCCGGCGGCGACCTACGTCTGCTCGCGGACGTCCTCAGCCGCTTCAACCTGACCTGCGAGCGCGAGTACGACTACGTCTGGCCCCGCCCCGCCCCGACCCCCACTCCCGTCCCCGAGCACTGATCGGGGACCTGCCCCGGGAATGATCGCTGACATCGCGGCGACATAAGATGGGACGGCCAGGAGGGCTCGCCTAGTGGCCGATGGCGGCGGTCTTGAAAACCGCTAAGGGGAGTGATCCTCTTCGTGGGTTCGAATCCCACGCCCTCCGCTCCACCAGCGCGAAACCCGCTGGTACCAGCGGGTTTCGCCTTTTCTCATGATCTACTGTGCGGCGCGCGGTTCCCGGCTGTTCCTGGTCGCGCCCGGCGATCACCGGACCTCGCCGGCTGTCCGTGGACAGGGCGCGGACACGATCGTGCGTGATGCCGAGGGTTATGCGGCCCCATGCCGAGGGTTGGTAGGTGTGCGGAGGTCGATATCTCCGAACAACCCTCGGCATCTCATGATCTTGGCTGTGGTCCGGGGGTGCTGGCGTCGGTGCGGGCGACGAGCTCGGTGATCGTTCGGGTGGTGGTCGCGTCCGCGGGCAGGAAGAGCTCGATCGCCAGTTCCGAGACGGTGACGTCGGTCGGGGCGTTGAAGGTCGTCATCGTCGACAGGAACGTGAGGACCCGGTCGCCGACGCGGAGACACAGCGGCAGCGCCAGCGCGGAGTGGCTGCCCGGCGGAGCTGGCGGGCCTGTTCCGTTCGATCTGGTCCCGGCCTCGCGCCATGAGCTGGAGTCAGGGCCGGGAGAGGCGACGGGGACGGGGACCGGATAGCCGGACACCTCCTCGTACAGCCCGTGCAGGGCGGACGGGCCACCCGCGATCATGCTGCGGCGGAGCGTGTCCAGCAGGTGCTCGCGCCACCGCGGGAGGTTGACGATCCGCGGGGCGAGGCCTCGCGGGTGCAGGGCCAGGCGCATCAGGTTGACGGGCGGGCGGAGCAGGTCGGGCGCCACGCCGGTGAGCAGGGCCTGGGTGGGGCGGTTGGTCATCACGATGTCGAAGGGGCCGTGCAGGACGAGGGCGGGGTTCGGTTCGCAGGCGGCGAGGAACTCGACCAGGCCGGCGCGCACGGCGGCCATGGCCGGGTCGGTCAGGGGGGTTTCGGTGAACGCCGGGGCGTAGCCGGCCGCGAGCAACAGGGCGTTGCGGTCGCGCACCGGCACCTCGAGGTGGTCGGCCAGACGCAGGAGCATCGCCCTGCTCGGCAGGGCCTTGCCGGTTTCGACGAAACTGATGTGTCGGGCCGAGCTGTCCGCCCGAAGTGCTAGCTCGAGCTGACTAAGCCGACGCTGCTGGCGCCACTGCCGCAGCAGTGCGCCCACCCCCGCCGCGGTACCCCCGCGCGGTGCCGCCCGCGGCCGGTCGTCGCCGACGGTGCTCGTCATGTGGACAACGGTAGCCAGTTCTGCCGCTTATGGTCGTTCGCTCGTTCGGCATCGGGTGTCATCGTGTTCTCTGGTTGTGGGAACGGTGTTCTGGGTGGTCTGTGGTGGGCGGGGAAAGGGTTGCGCCACAAAGGTTGCGCACAATGCCCGGAGTGGGGGGATTGGCCCCGGCATGGCGGCCCCCGAGCCCGACGCGCTGGCCAAACACCCCGAAGACTCGACACCCGGTTGCGTGACGCTTGTGCTGGTCTGCGACAGGATGACCGGGTGCCTCCCCGTCGGTCGTCGTCCCCTCGCGCGATCCCGGCCGCCGTCGCCTCGCCCCGGCGCCCTCGCGCGGTTTCCGTGACCCTTCACTCTGATCTGGATCCGGCCAGCCGGCCGCCGGCGCTGCCGATCCAGATGCCCCGTCGTCGCCAGCCCGAGGCCGGTCTGCGCGCACCCGTCACGGCCAGTTGTGCGGGATGCGATGCGCGGTGGACCGACTCGGCCACGACGCACTGTGGTTCGTGCCATCAGTCCTGGCCGACGGTGGAGGGCTTCGACGACCATCTCGTCGACTGTCCGGCCCATCCGGTCATCGCGGCGCGGCGGACCCGGCGCGTCGACGAGCCCGACCGGGTGGCCATCGGCTGACGGTCGCACCGCCCGGAACTGGCCAGGTCAGTTCAATGCGCGCCTGTGCCAGGCGGTCTGGTCGCAGACCTGTTACGTTCCGGCGCGGAAGCAACCGGTGACCGTCGATCCTCGGTGCGTCCGGCCGCGCTGCCGGATGGCGCCGGCAGCGCGGCCGGGCACAGCGACGGAGGGCTCGATGACGGTCTGCGGGTTGGTCCGGCTGGACGGGGTGAACGTGCGGCGGGCGGCCCTGACCGCGATGCTCGCCAGCTCGGCTCGGGGCTTGCCAGCCGCCCGCGGAGTGCATCTGGACGGGGTCTTCGGTGCGGTCACGGCCGCCGAGTCGGATGCCGACCCGACGCCGCCGTTGGCCGTCGACGACGCGGGCCTGGTCCTGATCGCCGACCGCGCGCCGCGGTCCCCCGCCCTGCGCGTCCTGCGCCGGAGCGAACCGCGTGACACAGGCGGTCAGCGGACGGCGTTGCGGGGCACGGCGAACCCCCCGGTCACGGTCGCATGGGAAACATCCAGGTCACGGCTGGTCCTGGCGCGCCCGGCCGGCGCGAGATCCCAGATGATCATCTGGACGGACGGCCGGGTCTACGCCTTCGGGACAGAGCTGGAGCAGGTGCGGGCGGCGGTGCGACCCCGCGATGGTCTTCGGCGGCCGCGGTGGCTCGGCCAGGGCGAGGTGCTCACGATCGCGGTGCCGGTGTTGCGCCGACCGGTGCCCCCGACAGCCCGCGGGCAGGCGTCCGGACTGGCCCGACCGGTGCGCGACTCCGTACCCTGCCGCTGAGATCCCTGCCGCTGAGATCCCTGCCGCCGAGCGGGGATGGTCGCGGCTGTGGTCAGGTGCGGTCGGTCGCCAGGTGCTGCCGGCGGACGAACGTGGTGACCTTGCGTTCGGCGACGAAGGACAGAAACGGAATCGTCCCGGCGAGCATGACGAGGACCGCGCGCCCCAGCGGGAGCCGGCAGCGGGTGGCCAGGTCGTAGGTGCAGGCGAGGTAGACGACGTACAGGATGCCGTGCACAGGCCCGACGATCGCCACGACCGTGCTGATGTCAGCACCGTACTTCAGGGGCATACCGACACAGACCAGCAGGATCAGGCCCACGCCGACCACATAGGCGATCACCCGATAGCGCAGCAGGGCGCCACGGATGGCGGCCGGCGTCGAACTCGCGGCGGGTCGGGAGGGGGAGAGGCTGGTCGTCATCCGCGGGCTCCGTTGATCTGCGGGGGGGTGGTGGTTCGCGCCGCGGGGTCGAGCTGCTTCGTGGGCTGGCTCGCCGTGATCGCCCGCAGCGCGTCCTGCTGCGCATCCCGGTTGTACAGGGCGGCGAGGTAGCGATTGTAGGCGGCGACCTCCTCGTCCTCGTCATCCGCGACGAGCGACCCGCCCGCGGTCAGCATCCGGGGGCCGCCCGCGCCGAGCTGGTGTGGTGTCTCCGGGGCGATCCGGCCGCCGACGCCCCACTGCGGACCCTCGAGGTCCGGCGGCGACAACGCCTCTTTGATCATCCGAAACCACCAGTAGACGACGAAGACGGCGAAGATCGGCCACTCGACGCCGTAGAAGAGGTTCTGCATCGTTCCCTGGGCGGACTCGCCCTTGGTGAACTGCCAGATTCCCATCCGGATGAACAAGGCGACCAGAGCCAGCGCGAGCAGATGCCGCGCGATCCATGAGGGTGCAAAAAACAGCCGACGCACGGACTCGACGCTACCCCTCGACATCGCCACACCGTCGCGATCGTGGTGGTGCCCACCCGCGGGTGCCTGTGCACTGGGACGTTCGGGCGGGGCCGCGCGGTGGCGCGGTGAGCGGGCTGGCCGATCCTGGCCAGACCGGCCAGCCCAGGTGTCGTGCTACGGCCTGCCGCCCGGCTGGGGGGGGTTAGTCGGACGAGGCGGCCGGAACGCCGGCCGGGCCTCCTGGCGCGGGGACCGGATGGACGTTCACCTACTCTGTCGTCCGAACGGGGTCGGAAGGTTGTCGCTCCGGGCCGGATATTTTCAGATTTTTCAAGCTCCGTGTGGCCTCAGCGCAGGACGGCGGCGGCGAGGGTCCAGGCCGCGCCGTCCACGCCGGTGATGGTGATCGTGGTCGTGCCGATGGCGCCCGGCAGCGTCAATGTGATCATCGCGTCGGATGAGCCGTCCACCTGTCGTGAGGGCAGGTCCACGGTGAAGGTGTGGGTTCCCGCCAGCGAGGTGATCGTGATCTGCGCCGCGCCGGTGGACGCGCCCAGGTAGATCTGCAGCTGGCGGGGCTGCAGGACGACGGTGCTCAGCGTCGCCCTGCCCTGGACGGCGAGGCGCTCGTTGTCGTCGCTGCCGATCAGGTTCGGGAAGCCACCGAACCAGGTGAACCCGGAGGTCGACTTCTGGGTCGCGCTTCCCGAGGCGAACGCGAGCAGCCGGGGGACGGGCAGCGCCGCACGGGTGCGAACACCGTTCCAGCCGTCGCCGAAAAGCACCCAGTCCGTGGCGTCGGTGGGCAGCCGCACCTGGCTGCCGGCAGGGAAGGGGACGGTCTGGCTCGTGTAACGCCCCTGCGTGACGGGAGTCGTGTCCGCCGCGGGGAGATCGGACGATCCACTCGCGGCGCTGCCCGCCGGGGCGTTCTGGCCGGTCCGCGGTGCGGTCTGGGCTGGTGGCGGGGCGCTGGCCGGGGGCGGTGTCCGGCCGTCCTGGGCCAGCGGGGTCGTCGCGCTGGTCGGCTCGGTGGTGGCGGTCGTCGCCCACGGCGATCCGATGGGATGCGGTGCGCCGGTCACCGTCGTCACCGGCGGATTCGGCGAGCCGGTACCCGGGATACCGCTGACGACGGCGAGCAGCGCGACCAGAACCATGCTGACGCCGGCGACGGCGGCGCCGACCAGAATCCGGCCGTGACGTCGGCCCTGCCGGAGTGGCCCGCCGCGGCCGGCCCGGATGCGGGACCCGTGCGTCCCACGGATCGGACGCCCCCCCGAACCCGGCGCCGCGCTCGTGCCCGGCGCCGCCTCCACACCTGACCCCGTGCTCGTGCCTGACCCCGTGCCCGCCACTGGTGCGGTGGTCTCGACGGGTGGGTCGTGCTCCAGCTCGCCGTAGGGCGTGAAGGGCGAGGTGGGGCCGTCCACGAGGGCCAGGGGTGCGGCGGTGGGGGCCGGACCGGGCGGGAAGGCGGCTCCGAGTGAGGCCGCGATCCGCGCTCGGATGCGGTCGGAGTCCGGCTGATGCCGCTCCATCTCGGCGTTCAGCAGGGTGCCGAGATCACTCCGCCAGGGGTTGCCTGGCTCGCCGCGCGTGCCGCGCTCACCATCCATGGCCATTTACGCCTCGCCCACCCGCCAGCCGGGCCAGTTACGGGCCTCGGGGCGCAGCCGTCGACGAATGCGTTCGGTGGGGTGGTCGTCCTTGTCCGGCAGGTCGACCCGAAGGAGTTGTCCGTTCGGTGGTGGATCGTTGGTCCGTGTGGCCGCTCCGGACCGGGCGGGCGGGTGCGGCGCGGCGTGCGACACCGGCTCGAGGCGAACCGGGCGCGCGGGGCCGGCATGCCGGTCCGGCATCAGATCCCCTCGATCATCGGCGCAGGCTGACGGGCCGGAGCCGGAGCCGGAGCCGGAATGGGAACCGGACGATCCCGGGCGACGGCGACCGGGACGCAGCGACCCGCCGCGCCCGCCGCCCGCCCGCGGCGGGACGTGATCACCGGATCCGCGCGGCGTCGAGCCGCGCCCGGAGGCCCGGCTGGGCGCGTCCGCCGACCTGATCTCCAGGCCGGGCGACGGGGCCGGTCCGACGGGGCTGCCCCGAAGCAGCCGTTCCAGGTCTGCGACTCCGCGGGCGGTCTGGCTCTTCACCGTCCCGACAGAGACGCCCAGCGTCCGGGCGGTCTCGGCCTCGGACAGGTCGAAGGCATAGCGCAGCACCACGCACGCCCGCTTACCGGGCGGCAACGACATCAGAGCGCTGCGCAGGTCCACGACTGCGGGTACGTCCGGCTCGGGGGTGTAACCCTCGGTCTGTTCACCAAGAGCGAGCAGGCCTCGGCGTTCGCGCACGACCCGACGGACCCGGTCCGCCGCCAGGTTCGCGACGATCCGCCGGACGTAGGCCAGTGGAAGCTCGGCCGCGCGGACCCGGTCCCAACGGGTCCAGGCGGCGGTGAGGGCGTCGGCGGTGATGTCGTCGGCCGCGTCGTGGTCGCCGCTGAGCAGATACGCGAACCGGCTCAGTTCACGGTGGTGGCGCTCGAAGAAGGCCCGGAACTCCGCCTGATCTCCAGGGTCGTCGTCGTCGGCCGCGACCGCTTCCACTGGCACGCTCCCCGGGCTGGGCCTGGCCGGCGCATCCCAAGCCGGTCAGTCAGCCGATGCTGTGGTCGTCCGTTGCAGGTTGCAGAGGGACCTTCGTCGACGGTGATGCGGGTCTGACGCTAGCGGTCCGACCCACTCGTAGGTGTGGTGCTCCGGGATGCTTCGGCACTTCTTTCGTTAATACGGCGATACGAGCAGAACACCTCACGCGGGATGCAACCCGGATGTCGTCCGTCCCGTTGCGGGCGGTGGACGGAAAAGCGCAGGTCGGAAGGTATGTGAGCGCGGCGAAGCGGCGGTCGGCGGGGGAGGGGGGTCGGTATCGGGCCGACTTCTCGCCGAAACACCGCGAATTGTTGTGAATGCATGGTTGTCATTGTTCTGGGGTAGCCCGTTGGGTGTGTCGTACCGGTTTGTCGCTACCCGGACGGGTGGGCGGCGCGGCGCCATCCGTGGCGGGGCCGTTCGGTAAGGGTGATGAACCGGCGACGCCATGCGATGCTGGGTCGATGTTTCCGCTGCCAGGCACCCCGGGTACAGCGGGTGCTATGTCCAGCCTGCTTCTGCCGACCTGTCCGCCGGCCACGCGCCGAACGGTGGTGGCCGGTGTCCACCCCCACCGGCCGGACTCCCCGCCGCCACCGCTCGATCCGGATCTGCCGATTCCCGATGATCCGGGCCCGCTGTTGCCGGATACTCCTGACCTGCCGCCAGCGCCCCATGAGCCCTCGCCGTTCACCGAACCGGCACCGGACGCGCCCGCGGAGCCCGAGCCCGAACCCGTCTAGGAGCCGCCCGGATCGGCCGGGGCTCCGCATCCCATCGAGGACCGGTAGTGACCTCTGCACTGACCCCGGACGAGCTGCTGACGACCACGCGCAGTGTGCGCAAACGGCTGGACTTCGACCGTCCGGTGGACCCGGAGATCATCCGCGACTGCCTGCGGATCGCCCTCCAGGCACCGTCCGGCTCGAACGCCCAGGGCTGGCACTGGATCGTCGTGACCGACCCGGAGCTTCGCGCGGGGATCGGGGAGCTGTATCGGCGATCGGCCCTCCCGTATCTCGATGGGGGCGGCGCGTACGACGATGGCCACAGCCCGCAGCGCCGGGCGGTGCAGGACCGGGTCGACGACTCCGCGCGTTACCTCGCCGAGAACATGCACCGGGTGCCTGTCCTCGTACTGGGCTGCCTGGCCGGTGACGCGGCCCAGGTACCGGCGGCGTCGCAGCCGGCGTTCTGGGGGTCGCTGCTGCCGGCCGCGTGGAGCTTCGCGCTGGCTCTGCGCGCACGTGGCCTTGGCAGTGCCTGGACGACCCTGCACCTCGCCTACGCCGACGAGGTGGCGCGGCTGCTGGGCATCCCGGCGGGCATCAGCCAGGGTGTGCTGCTGCCCGTCGCCCACACCCTCGGCACCGACTTCCGGCCCGCCGCCCGCGAACCGCTCGAGTCCGTCCTGCACTGGGACCGCTGGTAGGACGGACGGGCGCCGCTGGTGGGCGGGCTGGTGCCGCGAGGTCGGGATGGGCGCGTGCGGCCGGGTGGCGTCGTAGCGTGGGTGCATGCGTGCGGTGACGATGTCCACCTTCGGCGGCCCCGAGGTCATGTCCGTCCAGACGGTGGCCGATCCGCCACCGCCGGGACCGGGCGAGGTCACCCTCGACGTCGTCGCCACCGCCGTCAACCGGGCTGATCTGCTGCAGCGGCAGGGGTTCTACGCGCCGCCGCCCGGAGCGTCGGAGATCCTCGGGCTGGAGTGCTCGGGGCGTGTCGCGGCCGTGGGACCGGAGGTGGTCGGTCTCGAGGTCGGCGACGAGGTCTGCGCGCTGCTCAGCGGTGGCGGGTACGCCACCCGGGTCACCGTGCCGGCCGGCCAGGTGCTGCCGGTGCCCGCCGGGGTGAGCCTGGTGGAGGCGGCCGGCCTGCCCGAGGTCGCCGCCACCGTGCACTCGACGGTGTTCGGCATCGCCGGGCTGCGCGATGGTGAGGTGTTCTGCGTGCACGGTGGGGCGTCCGGCATCGGCACGTTCGCCATTCAGGCCGTGCGCGCGCTGCGTCCCGCCTGCGTGGTCGCCACGACCGCCGGAAGTCCCGCGAAGCTCGAGCGGGTCCGCGCCCTCGGGGCGCACCTCGCGGTGTCCTACCGGGACGAGGACTTCGTCGAGGTCATCCGCGCGGCCACCGACGGGCATGGCGCGGACGTGATCCTCGACAACATGGGCGCCGCCTACCTGCCCCGCAACGTGGCGTTGCTGGCGACCGGCGGGCGTCTGGTCGTCATCGGCCTCCAGGGCGGGGTGAAGGGGGAGCTCAACCTGTCGGTGCTGCTCGGCAAGCGGGCCGCGGTGCACGCCGCCTCCCTGCGGGCCCGGCCGGCGGGGGAGAAGGCGGCCATCGTCGCCGCGGTGCGCGCCGAGGTCTGGCCGGCGGTGGAGAGCGGCGGGATCCGGCCGGTGATCGACCGGGTGCTGCCGCTGGCCGAGGTGGTCGAGGCCCATCAGCTCCTGGCCGACCTGGGCCACGTCGGCAAGGTCGTTCTGACGGTGCCGTCGTCCTGACGGTGCTGTCGTTCTGACGGTGCCGCCGTCACGTGGCGGGGCTGTCACCTCCGGCGTGGGACCGCTGCTCGGTGGTGCGCCGCAGCGGGCAGGATAGGTGCCATGACGGATCAACCGGAACCCCGCGTCGTGGTGGTCGGGCCCGACGGAGCCTTGCACGAGGCCGTGCCGTCGGCGGCAGGCCGCCGCGGCGAACCCGCGACCACCGCGCAGGAACTGGCCGAGGCGGGTGCGGCGGCGGACACCAACGTCGCGTCCGAGCTGGTCTCGCAGCCCGACAAGGTGATGCGCATCGGGACGATGATCAAGCAGTTGTTGGAGGAGGTGCGGGTCGCTCCGCTCGACGACGCCAGCCGGGTGCGGCTGCGCGAGATCCACCGCAGCTCGATCCGTGAGCTGTCCGAGGCACTGGCCCCGGCGCCGCGGGCCGAACTCGAACGGCTGCTGTCGCCGTTCGAGGACGACGTCGTCCCGTCCGACGCGGAGCTGCGGATCGCGCAGGCACAGCTGGTCGGCTGGTTGGAGGGCCTGTTCCACGGGATGCTCGTGGCCCAGCAGGTGGCCGACCGGGCCCAGCTGGCGGAACTGCGGCGCCGGGCGCTGCCCAGCGGGGCCGGACTCCCGGACGGAGCCCAGCCCCAGCAGGAGCAGGGCGGCGGCGAGTCGTTCGGCCGTGGCGCCTACCTCTGAGCGGCGCCGCGGCCCGCGGCGCCGCGCGGCGTCAGGTCAGTTGGCCGGGCTGACCGAGCTCATGTTGAAGTCCGGCACCCGCACCGGCGGCATCCGGGTCAGGGTGAACCAGTCCGCCCATTCCCGGGGCAGGGTGCGGGTGGTCGCACCGATCTCGGCGGCGCGACCCAGCAGGTCCACCGGTGACTCGTTGAACCGGAAGTTGTTCACCGCCCCGGTGACCTCGCCGTTCTCCACCAGGTAGACGCCGTCGCGGGTGAGACCGGTCTGCAGCAGCAGCTCGGGATCGACCTCGCGGATGTACCACAGGCTGGTCAGCAACAGGCCGCGGCGGGTCGAGGCGATCATCTCCTCGAGTGACGCGGTGCCCCCGCCGTCCAGGGTCAGGTTCTCGATCAGCGGCGTGGCCGGGCCGTCGGCGAGCCGGGCGGACGCCCGGGTCTGGACGAGCGCGGCGAGCGCGCCATCGCGAATCCAGTCGGTGGCGCCGAGGGCGAGCCCGTTGTCGAACACACTCGACATCGCCGACGACGAGGTGGCGGTCACGAACGGGGTGGTGGCAAGCTCCGGGTCCGCCGGATCGCTGGACAGCCGCAGCCCGGCCGGCCCGATCGACTCGCCGAGCCTCGTCCCGCCGCCGGCCCGGCTGAACACGGTGCGACCCTCGGCCGCGTCCCGTCCAGCCGCCGCCCAGTACAGCCCCACCATCAGGTCGCCCACCGCCGACGGCGGCAGCAACGTCTCGTAGCGTCCGGCGGGCAGCTCCACCGGACGTTCGCACCAGGCCAGCCGGGACGTGAGCTGGGCATGGGTGGCGGCGACGTCCACGTCGGTGAAGTCGCGGGTCGACTGGCCGTGCCAGACCGATCCACCGGCCACCGCGCTCTTGGCGTTCCACTCGACGCTGCCGGTCGGCTCGCTGTGACGCAGCCGCAGACCGGTGGACGTGCCGAGCCAGGTGGTCGTGATCCGGTGCTCGGCGAAACCGAACAGGCGCTGGCCGGCCGCGCGGGTGCGGCCGAACGCCTCGGCCAGGTCGCGGGCGAAGGTGGCGAACACGGCGGTGTCGGTGCGGGTGGCGGGCTCGGTGAACGTGTCCGCGGCCGGGGCCGCGGCGGTGCTCGCGGGGGAGAGCAGGTCGGCGTAGTCCTCGGCGTCGGCGGCCGCGTGGGCGGCCTGCTCGGCGGCCCGGACCAGGTCGGCGAGCCCGCCCGGATCACTGGGGGTCGAGGCGGAACGGACACCGAAGGAACGCCCGACGACGCTGATCACCGTGATCGACCGGTCGCGGCTCGCCCCGTTGGTGGTCAGCGTGTTGTTCGCCCAGCGCAGGTTCACCGCGCTCGACTC
Organism: Frankia umida; assembly: GCF_023242945.1. Classification (NCBI taxonomy): domain Bacteria; kingdom Bacillati; phylum Actinomycetota; class Actinomycetes; order Frankiales; family Frankiaceae; genus Frankia; species Frankia umida. Next base: position 225,015 of record NZ_JALKFT010000001.1, on the reverse strand, counting down.
GGTGGCGATCACCACGCAGGCATCGGCCCGGGACAGCGCCAGCGCCTGTTCGACGACCTCATGGGCCGCCCGCGCCGCCAGGATGGGTGGGTGACTCATCGGCCGGCCTCCCGCCGGGTGTTGAGGACGTTGACCCCGCGAAACAGCGCGGACGGGCAGCCGTGGCTGACCGCCGCGACCTGACCCGGCTGACCCTTACCGCAGTTGAACGCCCCACCGAGCAGGTAGGTCTGCGGGCCACCGACAGCCTCGAGCGACCCCCAGAAGTCGGTCGTCGTCGCCTGGTAGGCCACATCGCGCAGCTGGCCGACGATCCGCCCGTCCCGGATCTCGTAGAAGCGCTGGCCGGTGAACTGGAAGTTGTACCGCTGCATGTCGATCGACCAGCTCTTGTCGCCGACGACGTAGATACCGCGCTGGACCTGACCGATCAGTTCCTCGGTGCTCGGCCCGCCGGGCGCCGGCAGCAGCGACACGTTCGCCATCCGCTGCAGTGGCACATGCCCGGCGGAGTCGGCGAAGGAGCAGCCGTTGGACGCCGCGGTGCCCAGCGCCGCGGTGTTACGGGCGGCCATCGCCCGGTCGAGCTGGTAGCCGACCAGCGTGCCGGCCCGGACGATGTCGAAACGCCGGGTCGCCACCCCCTCGTCGTCGTAGCCGATGGTGGCCAGAGCATGCGGGGTGGTGCGGTCACCGGTGACGGTCATCGCCGGCGAGCCGTAGCGCAGCGTCCCGAGCTGGTCGAGGGTGGCGAAGGAGGTGCCGGCGTAGGCCGCCTCGTAGCCCAGCGCCCGGTCGAGTTCGGTGGCATGGCCGACCGACTCGTGGATCGTCAGCCACAGGTTCGACGGATCGATCACCAGGTCGTAGCGCCCCGGCTCCACCGAGGACGCCTTCGCCTTCTCGGCGAGCAGCCCCGGGATGATCTCGATCTCGCCGTCCCAGTCCCAGCAGCCGGCCGCGGGCCCCGAGACCATCCACTCCCAGCCTCGACCGACCGGCGGGGCGATGGTGCGCATCGACTCGAATCCGCCCTCCGGATCGACCCGGATGGCCTCGATCTGGCACAGCACCCGCACCCGCTGCTGGGTCGTGTCGGTACCGGCGAGATCGGCGTAGTACTTGTTCTCCAGCACCGCCTCGAACTGGCCCTCGACATGGTCCACGTCGGACGCGCCGTACAGCGTGCGGCACAGCCCGCCGACCCGCTCCACCCGCTCGCCCGGGTCGATGGCGAACGGGTCCGCCGTGTAGGCCGACACCCAGCTCGCCCGCGGGTGCACCGGCTCCTCGGCGAGTTCCACCGGCTCGGAGTTCAACGGTGCCGCGACCTTCGCCATGGCGACGGCCTCGCGGGCCAGCCGCACCGCCTCGTCGGTGGTGAGGTCGACCCCGGCGGCGAAGCCCCAGGCGCCCTCGTGCACGACCCGTACGGCGAGCCCGACGGTGGCGCCCTCGTGTCGGCTTTCCAGGGAGGCGTCGCGGAAGGACAACGCCGACTCCCGCAGCCGTTCGATGCGGATGTCCGCGTGTGTGACGCCCAGATCCCGCGCGGTCTGCAGGGCCGCATCGGTGAGCGCGGCCCGCGGGAGCGCGAGGAACTCGGCGTCGATCTCGTGCGCCGGTGCTCCACCGGGCGGGTGCGGGTCGGGGTGGACGGGTGTCGCCATACGCCTATCCTGGCCCCCGCCGGAGGCCGCCGTGCCGCCACCCGCCGCCGCGGCTCCGCCGCCGTGTCGCGGTAGCTCCGCCGCCGTGACGCCGCTGTGTCGTCGCGACACCACCGTGATGTCGCGACGGTGCCGGCCGCAGGGTCGTCCGGGGTCCGCCGGCTGGTGATGGCGACATTTCCTCGTGCTTTCCGGCGGGCGTCCGGTGGGTCGGTCGTGAATTCTTTTGAAAAGCAGGATATTCCAGCTGTTCTGGCGACCTGGTTGATGCAGTGGAAACAGGCCTCGACTTCTCGTTCCCGGACTTCCGGCGGCCGGTGAGAAGGCGCGGGTTCACCCGTCGGCCGGATACAGCCGTTCCAGGACGAGCGCCACGCCGTCCTCGTCGTTGGACGCGGTGATCTCGTCGGCGGCGGCCAGGACGTCCGGATGGGCGTTGGCGACCGCCACCGCGTGCCCGGCCCAGGCGAACATCGGCAGATCGTTGGGCATGTCACCGAAAGCGATCACGTCCGCGGCGGACAGCCCATGTCGGGCTGCCAGCTCCGCCAGCGCCACCGCTTTGGACACCCCGGCTCCGGCGATCTCCAGCAGGTCCGTGCAGGACGTGGTGACCACCGCCTCCGTGCCGGCCAGGGCGAGAATCGCCTCGTAGACCTCGGTGAAGGGCAGTCCGCCGGCCCTGCGGACCAGCAACTTCGTCGCCGGTAGCGCGGTCAGCAGCTCGGGGTAGGCGCTGACCAGCTCCTCGGGATCGGGCCACATCGTCTCGAAGGCCGCCTCCCGGCCGAACCTCCCGCCGCTTTCCACCGCGAAGGACGCGTCGGGCACCGCGGCCCGGATGCCGTGCGCGAGCCGCAGCGCGGTGGCGACGGCCAGCTGGCGCTGACTGACGGTGACACCCGCATCAAGATCGAAAACCAGGGCGCCGTTGGCGCAGATCGCCAGGCCGCCGACCGCGGCCTGGGTGGCGATGTTCGCCATCACGCGGCTCGGACGCCCGGTCACGAACACGACGGTGGCGCCGTGGTGACGCACCCGCCGCAGCGCCGCGCGGGTGCGCGCCGAGACGGACCCGTCGCTGTGAATCAGGGTTCCGTCGAGGTCGGTGGCGACAAGGGCGGGCGGGGACACAGTCATCCAGTCAACAGCATTCGCGCCGGCCGCGGGCCCGACGAGACGGATTGACGCGGGCGGGCGCAGGTAGCATGCCGGTCATGGTTCCTGCCGATCGGCCCGGCTCGTCGCCGTCCGCGTCCGTCGACCGGTCCGCGGTGGGCGACAGCGCCCCCGCCGCGGCGACCGCCGGAACATCGCACGCATCACGCGGAAAAACATTTGACGAACTCTTTGTCGAGGTCGCCGGTAAATGGCAGCGACGGGAGTCCGGTTCGAGTACGGTCGCCGCGCTCGACCGAGGCGTTCACCATCTGGGTAAGAAACTGGTCGAGGAGGCCGCGGAAGCCTGGATGGCAGCCGAGCACGAAGGCCGGGAGCGAGCCGCCGAGGAGATCTCCCAGCTGCTCTACTGGAGTCAGCTGATGATGATTTCCCTGGGTCTTTCCCTCGACGACGTATACTCCCACCTGTGAACATCTCCCGGTGCATTCCTACAGACACTGAGTAGTGGCCATGCTTCGTATCGCGGTGCCCAACAAGGGGTCGCTGTCCGCGGCCTCCAGCCAGCTCCTGGCTGACGCCGGCTATGAGGCCCGGCGCGAGGCCGCGGAGCTCGTGGTCCTCGACGCCGAGAACGACATCGAGTTCTTCTTCCTGCGCCCGCGTGACATCGCTGTCTACGTCGGGTCCGGGCGGCTCGATCTCGGCATCACCGGCCGCGACCTCCTGCTGGACAGCAACGCCGCCGCGGAGGAGCTGCTCCCGCTCGGCTACGCGCACGCGACCTTCCACTACGCCGCCCCCGAGGGCGAGTATCCGGACGCGGACCATCTGCAGGGCAAGCGGATCGCCACGTCGTTCCCGGCGCTCGTACGGGCCGATCTCGCCGGCAGGGGCATCACCCCGGCGGCCATCGTCACGTTGGACGGCGCGGTGGAGACCGCTGTGCGCCTCGGGGTGGCCGACGCGGTGGCCGATGTGGTGGAGACCGGGCGCACGCTGCGGGCCGCCGGGCTGGAGCTGCTGGGCGAGCCGGTGCTGCGCTCAGAGGCGATCGTCATCGTCAAGCGCGGGTCGACGCTCTCGGCGGCCCATGAGCGGCTGCTGCGTCGGGTGCAGGGCGTTCTCGTCGCCCGCCGGTACGTGATGATGGACTACGACGTGCCGACCGCGGTGCTGGAGAAGGCCTGTGAGATCACTCCGGGCTACGAGTCGCCGACGATCTCCCCGTTGCAGCGGGAGGAGTGGGTCGCCGTCCGGGCGATGGTGCTGCGCGCCGATGTGAACCGCACGATGGACAACCTGTGGGATCTGGGCGCCCGCGGCATCCTGGTCTCCGGCATCCAGGCCTGCCGCCTGTGACACACGGCTGCCAGCCCGCGCTCCGCGGGCGGTGAGCCGGCGGCGGGGAAGGTGTTCTCCCGCCCACGCCGCCGGCTCGCCTGTTGTGCCTGGTGCCTGTTGTGCCTAGTGCCGGCCGCCACCCCGCAGGATGAGGGACATGCCCTCGCTGCGGGTGGCGGTGCTGAGGAACTGACCGCGCACGGCCGAGGTGACCGTGGTCGCGCCGGGCTTGCGTACACCGCGCATCGACATGCACAGGTGCTCCGCCTCGACGACGACCATCACCCCGCGGGGTTCGAGGACGTCGACCAGGGCGTCGGCGATCTGCGAGGTCAGCCGCTCCTGTACCTGCGGGCGCCGGGCGTAGAGATCGACCAGGCGGGCCAGCTTCGACAGGCCGGTGATCTGGCCCCGGTTGTTCGGGATGTAGGCGACGTGCGCCTTCCCGGAGAAGACGACCAGATGATGCTCACACAGCGACGAGAAGTCGATGTCGCGCACGAGCACCATCTCGTCATGGCCCTCGTCGAAGACGGTTGTGAGCACCTCGGCCGGTTCGCGACCGAGGCCCTCCACCGCCTCCCGGTAGGCCCTGGCCACGCGGTCCGGCGTCTTGCGCAGGCCCTCACGGTCCGGGTCCTCACCGATGCCGATGAGCAGCTCGCGCACCGCTCGGGCCACCCGGTCATGGTCGAAGGGGCGGACCTGGCGGGGCCGGCCCCGATCCCGCACCTGCGTGGCGGTGGGCTCGCCCGCCACGATGCTCCCGGGCGTCACCGCGCTTCCGGAGGCCGTCGGGAGCGGGTCGAGCACTTCGGCGTCGACCGAGGCCAGCCCGTTGGTGGAGTCTGACGTCATCAGCGACGTCTCCTCTCATCGTCGCTCGGCCAACTCGGCGGAGCCCAGGGGTTCGCGATCCGCGGCTGCCCCTCCGGAGCGGAACCGTCACCGGCGGGGGGCGGACCGAGGGGACCCTGAGGATAACCGTGACCCCCGGGCCCGCCATTCCCGCCATTCCCACCGTAACCCGGACCGCCGTTGCCGCCGCCGTTGCCGCCGTAACCCGGACCACCGTGCTCGGCACCACCGGGACCGGGGCCACCGGTAGCAGGGCTCGGGTCCTTGACCAGGTCCGCCACGCTGCTGGGAACGAGACCCAGCTCGGCCGGGGTCTGCACCGGCGGCCGGTCGGACGGAATTCGCCGACCGACACCGGTGTAGATGCCGCGCACGGGGCGCTTCTGCACCGTGGCGAAGATCTCTTCGACCTGGTCCTTGCTCAGGGTCTCGATGTCCATCAGGCGCAGCACCAGGTTGTCCAGAACATCCCGGTAGGTGACCAGGACCTCCCAGGCCTCGTCGTGGGCGGCCTCGATGAGCCGGCGCACCTCGACGTCGATCTCGCTGGCGACATCCTCGGAGTAGTCGCGCTGATGCCCGACCTCCTTGCCGAGGAACACCTCGCTGTTCTCGGTGCCGAACTTGATCGCCCCGAGCCGGTCACTCATCCCGTACTGGGTGATCATCGCCCGGGAGATCTGGGTGGCCTTCTCGATGTCGTCGCTGGCCCCGGTGGTCGGGTCGTGGAAGACGAGTTCCTCGGCCGTGCGCCCGCCGAGCAGGACGGCGAGCCGGTCGAGCATCTCCGACCGGGTCGAGAGGTACTTGTCCTCCAGCGGCAGCTGCATGGTGTAACCCAGTGCCCGACCGCGCGGCAGGATCGTGACCTTGTGAACCGGGTCGGAGTTCGGCAGCGCGTGCGCGACGAGGGCATGCCCGCCCTCGTGGTAGGCGATGCGCTTCTTCTCCTTGTCGCTCATCGCGCGGGTCTTGCGCTCCGGCCCGGCCATCACCCGGTCGATCGACTCCTCGAGCAGCGCCGAGGAGATGAACTTCAGGTTGGACCGGGCGGCGAGCAGCGCCGCCTCGTTCAGCACGTTGGCGAGATCCGCACCGGTGAAGCCAGGCGTGCGCCGGGCGATGACGGTCATGTCGGCGTCCGGCCCGATCGGCTTGCCCTTGGCGTGCACCCGCAGGATCGCGGTGCGCCCGAGCAGGTCCGGCCGGTCGACGACGATCTGGCGGTCGAACCGGCCAGGCCGCAGCAGCGCGGGGTCGAGGATGTCCGGGCGGTTCGTCGCCGCGATGAGGATGACCCCACCCTTGACGTCGAACCCGTCCATCTCGACGAGCAGCTGGTTGAGGGTCTGCTCGCGCTCGTCGTGCCCGCCGCCGAGACCCGCCCCGCGGTGCCGGCCGACGGCATCGATCTCGTCGACGAAGATGATCGCCGGGGCGTTGGCCTTGGCCTGTTCGAACAGGTCACGGACCCGGCTCGCACCGACGCCGACGAACATCTCGACGAAGTCGGACCCGGAGATCGAGTAGAACGGCACCCCGGCCTCACCGGCGACCGCTCGGGCGAGCAGCGTCTTACCGGTGCCGGGCGGGCCGTAGAGCAGAACACCCTTGGGGATCTTCGCGCCGATGGCCTGGAACTTGCCCGGGTTCTCCAGGAACTCCTTGATCTCCTGCAGCTCCTCGATGGCCTCGTCCGCGCCGGCGACGTCGGAGAAGGTCGTCTTCGGCGTGTCCTTGCTGACCAGCTTGGCCTTGGACTTGCCGAAGTTCATGACCCGGTTGCCGCCGCCCTGCATCTGGTTCATGAAGAAGAACAGCAGCAGGACCACGAGCAGGACAGGCAGGAGGTTGAGCAGCAGCGAGACCAAGATGTTCCCGCGGTCGACCGACACGTCGTAGGCGACCCGCTTGTTGCGCAGTTCGTTGGCGAGGTTGACGCCCTGCTCACTGACGTAGGACGACTCGTACTTCTTGCCGTCCTTCGTGGTGATCTGGATGAGCTGTTTGGAGTCCTGGAGCTTGGCCTTCGTGACCTGGCCGTCGTCGATCTGCTGCTGGACGAAGTTCAGGTCGCGCTTGCCGTACTCACTGGGGCCCGACAGGACACCGGTCGTGAGGATGATCACGAACAGGACCAGGAGCAGCAGTGGTACCCAGCCGCGGAAGATTCTTCTTGGAGTCATCTGTCTGGAGCACCGGACACGAGCGCTCCGCCCTCCTGACGTGTGTACTGCCCTCGATCGGGATTCCCTTGTGCCGAGGGTACCGCCGGTGCGCGTGTCTCACCGCGCGCACATCCGACCAACGGATCGGCGGCCGGCGCTGTTCCGAGTGACGGGATGGTCGTTGTGAGTGACGCCACGGTGGTTTCGGGGTGGCGTCGCGGTCGGGTGGTCCGGTCAGCTCGGCGCGCCGCGTTCGATGGCCGCGGGAGTCAGGGTGCCCACAAACGGCAGCGTCCGATAGTACTCGGAGTAATCGAGTCCATACCCGACGACAAAGGCGCTGGGAATGTCGAAACCGACGTAGCGCACGTCCACGTCGACGGTGATCGCCTCGGGCTTGCGGAACAACGCCAGCACCTCCAACGAGGCCGGCCCCCGCGACCGCAGGTTCTTCAGCAACCAGGACAGGGTCAGCCCGGAGTCGATGATGTCCTCGACGACGAGGACGTCCCGGCCCTCGATCGAGCGGTCCAGATCCTTGAGGATGCGCACCACGCCGGAGGACGACGTCGAGGACCCGTAGGACGAGACCGCCATGAACTCCATCGTCAACGGGACGTGCAGCGCCCGGGACAGGTCGGCCATGACCATCACGGCGCCCTTGAGCACCCCGACGAGCAGGATCTCCCGTCCGGCGTAGTCGGCGTCGACCCGCGCCGCCAGTTCCGCGATCTTCGCCGCTATCTCGGACGAGGACACCAGCACCTCGTCGATATCGGGATGTCCGCTCCCGGAACGTCCACTCCCGGGATGTCGGTTCCCGGAATGTCCGTTCTCGGGATGTCCGCCCTCGGCGGTTGTTGTCGCGACCTGACTCACAGGATCGTCCTCCTCCGGGTACGCCGGCTCCTGGTCTGCTGACAGGTCCGGGTCTCCTGACAGGTCCGGGGTGCCCGGCAGGTGCTGGTTCCCCGGCGGGTGCGGGTCCGCCGCCGAGGGCCATCCCGCCGCCGAGGGCCATCCCGCCGCCGCCGAGCTCCACCCCGTCGGCGCGGGTGCGGGAACCCGCGGGCCGGTCAGGGTGATCCGGTCGTCCCAGCGGCGGGCGAGCGCACCGGTGGGCAGCGGCACCGGCTTCTGGCCGCGCCAGCGGGTGACGAGATCCTCCACCGCCCAGACGTGTTCGGCGCGTAGCGCCGACGCCGACGTCCCGACCTCGAGCGCGGCCCGGCGCAGCAACCGACCACGGATCGCCGTGGGCAGCGCGGCCAGCGCCGCGACCGTGAAGGTGACCTGACCACGCCCGGTCCCGCCGACCTGACCGGCCTGGTCCGGATGGGGTCGGTCGTGACGGGCCTGGTTCTCGTCGGCGCCGTGGCTGGCGAGCGTGGCGTAGACCGCCGCGGCGGCGGAGTCCAACGCGTCCGCGTCGGCCCGGAGCAGGTCGGCGCCGCGGGCCAGGGATTCGGTGATGCCGGGGCCGAGTTCGGCCTCCAGCAGCGGCAGCACACTGTGGCGGACCCGGGCCCGGGCGAAAGCACGCTCGGCGTTGCTCGGATCATCCCAGAAGGCCAGGCCGAGTGCCTGACAGGCGGCTCGGGTGTCGGCCCGGCGCAGCCCGAGCAGCGGGCGCCGCAGCAGCCCCAGCCGCGGCCGCATCCCCCCGAGCGAGCGGGCACCGGCGCCCCGGGCCAGCCGCAGCAGGACAGTCTCGGCCTGGTCGTCGAGGGTGTGCCCGAGCAGGACGGCGCCGGCGCCGAGCCGGGCCGCCGCGTCGAGCAGTGCCACGCGGCGGGCGTCCCGGGCCAGCCCCTCGGAGCGCGCGGTGTGCGCGACCAGCACCTCGGCCGGACGAAGGCCCAGGTCGCGCCCGCGGGCGGCGACCTGTTCGGCCCGGGTCGCGGACCCGGCGTCCCAACCATGGTCGACGATCAGCAGACCGGCCCGCAGCGCCCGGCGTGGTGCGACGAACGCGAGTGCGGCCGCCAGCGCCCAGGAGTCGGGTCCGCCGGAGCAGGCGGCGAGCACCAGCGCGCCAGGTTCAAGATCATCCATGGCTGCCCGTACCGCGAGGCGCACCGCGGCGACCGCCGGATCGGGCCCTCGCGTGGTGCGACCGCCCGGACCCGGGTGCCGCGGGTCGGTCGTCCGCTCGCCGGGTACCGGCGCCGAGAAGGGCACCGGCCCTGGCGGGTCGCCGTCGGCGAGGGCAGCGGTCACCGACACCACCGGTTGGCACTGCCACCGGCACCCAGGTGCACGCGGACCGACCGGCTCACGCCGAGATGGACGGGCGACTGCCCAGGACGCGTTGCATCCATGCGGTCGGATCGGTGAGCTCCGCCCGGGTCGGCAGGGTCGTCGGGGACTCCCAGACGACGTTGAAGCCACCCACCCCGGCCTCCGAGACGACGGCCCGCACGAAGGCGCCACCCTGGCGGTACTGCTGCATCTTGAGGTCCAGGCCGAGCAGGCGGCGGACGAAGCGGTCGATCGGTGAACCGCCGTCACGACGGCCCTCGAACCGCGAGCGGATGTCGGCCACGGTCGGCACGACCCGCGGCCCCACCGCGTCCATCACCTGGTCGGCGTGCCCCTCGAGCAGGGTCATCAGGGCCTGGAGCCGATCGAGCACGGCGCGCTGCGCGGGGGTCTGCAACGCCTCGACGACGCTGGGGCTGTCGGGCCCACGGTCGAACACGGCGCCGCGCACGGCTGTCACGGCCGAGCGCACCCGGTCGGCCAGGACGTCCGGGTCCAGATCGGTGGCCTGGATGAACGCCGAGATCTCGGACTCCAGGTGGCCGCGCAGCCAGGGGACCGCCGTGAACTGGGTGCGATGGGTCTGTTCGTGCAGGCAGACCCACATCCGGAAGTCCCGCGGGACGACACCCATCGTCGCCTCGGCGTGCGCGATGTTCGGCGCGACCAGGCTGAGTCGACCGGTGGCCGTGGACACCCCGTCGGCACCGACGAGCCCGTCGGCCAGGTACTCCTCCGGGGGGAGGAACACCTCGAACTGCCCGAGCACCTTGCCGGCCAGGTAGGCCAGGGCCGTGCCCAGCTGGACGCCGGTGACCCGACGCCCGACGGCCGCGGAGAACCGGCCCCGCTCCTGCTCGGAGAGCTTCGCCAGCAGCGGGGTGGTGAGCACCCGCAGGCCGGCGACGTTGGATCGCACCCATTCGGGCCGGTCGACGACGTTGATCGGGGTGACCGCGCCCACCGGCGACAGATGGGTGTAGTCCTCCACATGGCGCTCGGCCTCGACGGCGAGGCGCCGCAGTTCGGCGACCACGTCGGCGGCCTGCTCCCGGGTGATCTGCGGGCCGGGGCGGACCAGCTTCTTCGCCGTCGTCACGGCGAGTTCCCAGTCGACCAGCTCGGCGTCCACGAAAACGAGCGTACCGGGCCCGCCCATGGTCTGCCGCCGCGTCGGGTCAGCCCGTCCCACGAAGCCCGCCTCATGGGCGGTTCCGGCCGCCCCGTGGGACGCGGCTAGCGCACCGGTGGGTTGCTGACGGTGGCCGGCGCCGGGCGGCAGCCGCAGCCGGCCAGGGCCGAGGTGACCCGGTCGAGCGCGGCCTTGGTCGTACTGGCCTCCTCGGCCGGCGACAGGAACGCGAACAGCAGCAGGCGACCGTCGGCGTCGACGACGTCACCGGCGATACCGGTGACATTGCGCAGAGTGCCGGTCTTGGCCCGGACCTGGCCCGCCCCGGCGGCGCTGTCGGGGGTGGCGTACCGGTCGGCCAGGGTGCCGGAGAAACCGGCGACGGGCAGCCCGGTCAGCAACGAGCGCAACGCCGGACGATCGGTGCTGCGCGCGCCCAGGCGCAGCAGGGTCACCAGGGTGGCCGGTGGAACCCGGTCGTTGGTCGACAGACCACTCACGTCCGAGATGGCGGTGCCGGTGCCGGGGATGCCCAGTTCGGCGAGGGTGGTCGTGACGGCCCGCGTCGCGCCGTCGAACGACGCCGGCAGACCCCGGTGGCGGGCGAGCAGCCGGCCGAGGCTTTCGGCCAGGTCGTTGTCCGATTCGGCGAGCATCTTCTCGACGAGCAGCCGCACCGGGGGACTGTCCACCGTGGCGATCCGACGGGCCGTCGGATCGGCGGTCCCCAGACCCATCGAGGCGACCTGGATGCCCGCCGCGGCCAGCGCTCCCGCGAACACCGTCGTCGCCGTGGCGGCGGGCTGCGGGGAACGCGGCCCGGTCGCACCGGGCGCGGCCCGGCCGGCGTCGACGGTGAGGGCGGACACCGGCTCGACGTCGCCGTCGGTCACGTAGTTGTCGCGCCAGCCGGGCGCCCGGTCCGGGCCGGTGAACAGCGACGCGTCCCCGAGGAGCCGGGCGACGGACGTGATGCCCGCCGCCCGGACCTGGGTGACCAGATCGGCGAGCCGGGCGGGCGCCGGATAGACGCCGGGACCGATCGTCGGTGCCGCCGTCAGCGTCGGATCGCCGCCGCCGACGAGCCACAACGTGCCGCCCGGGGCTGTCGGCGCGCCGCCGGTCGGCGGGCTGTAGAGCACCGTGGTGCGCAGCCGGGTGTCGGGGAAGGTCGCGAGCGCGGCGGTGGCCACCGCCGTCTTGAGGGTGGACGCCGGCATGGCCGGTTCCTGGCCGCGCACGTCCAGGAGCACCCGGCCGGTCAGCGCGTCGACGACGTAGGCGGCCGGCCCCGCCAGCAGCGGATCGCTCAGGCTCGGACCGAGCCGGGCGGCGACGGCCGCGGGATCGGCACCGGGCGCGGCCGGGTCGAGCCCGGCGAGCGCGGCGACACCGGGGCGCCCCGGCCCGGCTCCTGGTGGCGCGGCGGAGCCGGCGGTGGGGGCGCCGCCCAGCGAGCCCGCGAGCAGGGCTCCAGCGATCGCGGTGAGCCCCCCGACCCGAGCGGCGGACGCGGCTGACGTCACAGCTGAACACTACGCAATCGGCCCGGGCCCGACCCGCCGACTGCCCGGGAGGGTGAGCGATGGGTCGCCCGCCCGGACACGCCCGGGTGCACGCGGATGCGGGCTGGTGCGGGCCGGTGGGCGGGGACGCGTCCGGCTCGATCGGGGGCGTGCGGAGTGCGCCGTGACGTCCGCAGTGGCGGATGCCCGGTCGCTGTGTCACCGTATGGCGCGAGGTCACCGTATGGGGTGAGGTGGTAGTCCGCCCCCGGGAGCGGGCCGTCGGCGGGTGCCCGATGCACCGGCCTGTGGTCCGGGTCCAACCGCCGTCCTCATCGTCGTTGGTGTCGGCGTGTCGTCGCATCATGACAGTGGACCGAGGAACGACCGGTGCAGCTGTGGTGATGCTGACCGTGTGGTTCGGGTGGGCGGTGGCTTCCGGGAGACTGGGTGGGCTGCGGTCATCGCCCGCGATGCCCGACCGGTGTCGACCGGCTGCCCGGCAAGCCGCCGTGGGCCGGCGCAAGGCAGTGCACACGCGTGCGCCGTCCGGAAGGGTCCGGACGTGCCCGATCATGAAGGAGACAGGGAGCGGAGTGGACCTCGAGTTCGATGTGACCATCGAGATCCCCAAGGGGCAGCGCAACAAGTACGAGATGGATCACCACACCGGGCGCATCCGGCTGGACCGGATGTTGTTCACCTCCACCCACTACCCCTCGGACTACGGCTTCATCGAGGGGACACTCGGGCGGGACGGCGACCCGTTGGACGCGCTCGTCCTGCTGGAGGAGCCGACCTTCCCGGGGTGCCTGGTGCGGTGCCGGACCATCGGCATGTTCGAGATGACCGACGAGAAGGGCCCGGACGACAAGGTCCTGTGCGTTCCGGTCGGTGATGTCCGGCAGGAACACCTGCGCGATCTGCGTGACCTGCCGGAGTTCGACCGGCTGGAGATCCAGCACTTCTTCGAGGTCTACAAGGACCTCGAGCCCGGTAAGTCGGTCGAAGGCGCGTCCTGGGTGGACCGCGGCGACGCCGAGAAGGAGATCCTGCTCTCGATCACGCGGTTGCGTGAGTCCGAGGAGGCCGGATCGCACGACCAGGGAGCCGAACCGAAGTCCGCCTGAGCGGTCCCGGCGCGGCGGCGCCTCCTCACACGCTGGCCCTTGTCCGGTCAGCCGCCTGGGGAGGCGTCCCATCGTCGTCGGACGGGCAGCCCTGATCTGGCCTTGGCCTGGACTGTGCGGGGTGGGTCGCCTTCGTGCGCGGTCGCACCGAAGCGGCGGATCGAGAGTTGTTGGCCGTGCCAGCGGCGCGAGCGCACCATCTCGCAGGTGCCCGGCGAAACCGCTGGTAGGGCGGGTGTGAGCCGGAGGCGGGGATTGAACCCGCGACCTATCGCTTACGAGGCGATTGCTCTGCCACTGAGCTACTCCGGCGAACGGTCAGGAACTGCTGACCGTGCTCGAGTATGCCAGACGGCGCGGCCGACCGGCGCCGACGGTGCTCGACGGCCCGCGGTCGGGATGAGGGCGGCGGCGTGGTCGGTGCGGTGCGCGGGAGGTGCGAAGCTGTCGTTCACGCAACGTCATAACCGTGGCCGATGGTGGCCGGCATATTGCGAAGCGTACCAGTCTCATTAGCTTAATGTTACAAATTCGCACTCTTCGCCTGTCGAACGGTGCAAATCTCCACCCCGGTCGAAGTGGTTCCGGTGAGGATGCGTAGGGTTTCGCTCCATGACCGGGGCTGGGGACGCTGCGCCTGCAGCGACGACGCGAGGAGCTTCTCTCCTCGTCGCCGAGGATGATGAGGCATCGCGGGTGGCGCTCGCGCGCAGCCTGGAGAGATTCGGCTATCGCGTGCTGGAGGCCGCGGACGGGGAGGCCGCCCTCCGACTGTTCCAGACCACGGAGATCGATCTCGTGGTGCTGGACGTCGCAATGCCACGTATGGATGGCTTCGCGGTGCTCAGCCGCCTGCGCCAGACCAGCGAGGTTCCGGTGATCATGCTCACCGGGCGGGCCGAGGAGGTCGACCGGGTGGTCGGCCTCGAACTTGGCGCCGACGACTACGTGGTGAAGCCGTACTCGCTGCGAGAGCTGGTCGCCCGGGTGCGGGCGCGGCTGCGCCGCCGGCCGGCCGAGCCACCGCCGCAGCGGGCCGGTGATGGCAACGATCCGCTGGTCTACGGCGACGTGTCGATCGATCTGCGGGCCCGTGAGGTCGCCGTCGCCGGCGAGCGCATTGATCTCACCGCCCGCGAGTACGAACTGCTGGCCTTCCTCGCCCGCCATCCGCGGCGGGTGTTCAGCCGGGAGGAACTGCTCGAACAGGTGTGGGGAACCCGGTTCCAGGATCCGGCGACCGTCACCGAGCACGTCCGCCGGGTGCGCACCAAGGTGGAGGGACGGCCACCGCAGCGTCGACTGGTCACCACCCTGCGTGGAATGGGCTACCGCTTCGACCCGTGATCCGGGAGCTGCCGGGGCCGCGGGGATGAGCCGTCACGGGTGCCGCGGCCCGGTGGGTGGACGGGCGTCAGCCCGTCCCGTGGGCGGGTGGGCGGCGTCGTGTGCCTGCCGGGATGGGCAGACCGCGGCCCGATCGCAGGCGACCCGACCGCCCTCGTCCAGGGCGACCACCACCTGCTGACGGGGCACGTCATGCCGCACGACCTGGCCCTCACCCGTCGGGGTGCAGGCCCGCTCGCCGACGGCGGGCACCGCCCGGGTGAACTCCTCGTACAGCGGATGCTCGTAGCGCAGACAGCACATCAGCCGGCCGCACGCACCGGTGATCCGCATCGGGTTGAGCGCGAGGTTCTGCGTGCGGGCCATGCGCAGGCTGACCGGTTCGAAATCGGTCAGGAACGTCGCGCAGCACAGGTCGCGCCCGCACGAGCCGATACCACCCTGGATGCGGGCGCTGTCGCGGGCGGAGAGCTGTTCCAGGCGCACCCGGGCGGCGAGCGTCCGGTTGAGGTCACGGACCAGCGCGCGGAAGTCCACGCGGCCTTCCGCGGTGAAGTAGATCGTGTAACCGCCGGTCGCCGACACGTGATCGACACCCACGATCTTCATGTGCAGATCGTGGTCGCGGGCGAGACGCCGGGCGGCCACCCGGGCCCGCGCCCGCCGACGCCGGGACGTGTCCGCCTGGTGCAGGTCGTCCGGACCGGCGAGCCCGCGCAGCACCGGCAGTTCGCCGATGTCCTGCGATACCCACTGGGCGGCCCACACGCAGGTGGCGACCTCGTCGCCGGCCTCGGTGGGTACCAGGACCCGGTCGCCGACGCGAGGCGAGAGGCTGCCCGGGTCGGCGTAGTACAGCCTGCCCCGGGGTGAGAACGCCACCGCGCACATCATCGGCATCCGCCGTCACCTGACCTGCGATAAGGATGTTGGGCCGGCCATCCGATCACAATAGGCCGGATTCGCCGGCCCGGCGCCGGTTCGCTCCGCCCGCCCGAGGTCCGACGGTCAGCGGGTCCGACGGTCAGCGGGTCAGGCGGTCAGCGGGTCAGGCGGTCTCAGGGGGTCAGGCGTCGCGCAGGGCGAGAGTGAGGGACTCGACGGCCAGCAGCGGGACGAGCCCGGGGTTGTCGGCCAGCGCCGTGCGGGTGGCCAGGACCGCCTCGAGGCGGCGCAGGGTCTGCTCGGGTGTGGCGGCGGCGGCCAGACTCGCCGTCTCGGCGGCGTGATCGGGATGGATCGCCTCGACGGACGCGCCGAGCTGCTCCGCGAGGACGTCGCGGTAGAGCCCGGCGAGGTCGACCAGGGCCCGGTCCAGGGTGTCGAGCACGGTGCGGCGCCCGCGGCTCTTCTGGTTGCGCTCGAGCTCCTTGAGCGCCCCCGCGGCACCGCGCACGACCATCGTGCGGCTCTTCGCCCCGGCCTTCGACACCTTCGCCGAGCGGGATTTCCCGCCGACCGCCGTCGCGCCGACCCCCAGCGCCGTCTTCAGCGACTCCGTCTCCGCCTCGTCCCGCACCGAGTTGGCGGCCTCGGCGTCCGCGTTCGCGACGTCGACCAGGTCCGCGGCCGCCGCCAGACACGCCCCGACCCGGCCCAGCCGGGTGGGAATGCGCAGCACCGCCGCGCGGTGCGTCCGGGTGGCCTCGTCGCCGGCCAGCCGCCGGGCGAGGTCCAGATGCCCCTGGGAGGCCTGGGCCGCGACCTGCGCGGATCGTTCGTCGGCACCCTCGCGGATCAGCATCGCCCGGACGTCGTCGGCGGCGGGCAGCCGCAGCGAGACCGTCCGGCAGCGGGACCGGATCGTGGGCAGCACATCCTCCACCGATGGTGCGCACAGCAGGAACACCGCCCGCTCCGCCGGCTCCTCCAACGCCTTGAGCAGCGCGTTCGCCGCCGCCTCGGTGAGCCGGTCAGCATCGGTGAGCAGCAGGATGCGCCACCGCCCAGCGGTCGGCGCGCTCGCGGCGTCGCGGACCAGCGCCCGGATGTCCTTCACCCCGAGGGAAAGCCCCTCCGGGGTGACGGTTCGCAGGTCGGTGGCGGTGTCGGTGAGAACGGTGTGGCAACCGGCGCACTCGCCGCACCCGGGTGGCTCGCGCTCGCAGGTCAGGCTTGCCGCGAACGCCCGCGCGGCCTGCTCCCGCCCGACCCCGGGCGGCCCGGTGAACAACCACGAGTGCGTCATCCCCGACCGGGACGACCTACCCGCACCCGGTGGTGTGGTGTCGGTGGAGGACTCGGTGCCAGGCCCCGGACCGGTGGGGTCCGGCACCGCGTCCGCCTCGGCGGCGCTGTCGTACGGGGAAGACGCCGGACGTGGCGCGATGGTTGCGGCCCCCGCGGCCGCGCGCAGGGTGGCGACGACGGAATCCTGGCCCACCAGGGCATCCCAGACGCTCACCAGACCATCATCCCCCGTCAGCCGCCGTCGGGTGAACGCGCCATCGCCGCCGGCTGTTCCCGCCGGCTCAGACCGGGACGGACGCCGTCTCGCGGACGAACCGTCGGGATACCGCTGCCCGGATCTCGGCCTGGATCTCCTCGGCCGGTCGGTTCGCGTTCACGACCAGGTACCGCGAGGACGCCTGCTGGGCCCGTTGGCGCAGAACCGCCCGAATCCGCTGATGCTGCGCCAGGTCGACACGGTCGGCGTCGGTGCGGCCGGCCTCGGCCTCGGCGGGGGTGCCCTGGCGGGGAACGCTGGGGTGGGCAGCGGTGTGGGCGGCCGGGGTGGCGTCGCGGGCGACGGCGACGTCGGCGGGCAGGTCGAGCAGGACAGTCAGGTCGGGGATGAGGGCCCGGGTCGCCCACTGGGCGAGCAGGGCCAGTTCCGCGGCCTCGACACCGCGGTCCGGGTCGGCGAAGGCGATCGAGGCGTCGACGTACTGGTCGGTGAGGACCACCGCGCCCCGGGCCAGTGCCGGCTCGATGACCCGGGCGACCTGCTCGGCGCGGTCAGCGGCGGCCAGCAGCGCCTCGGTGCGGGCGTGCAGGCGATGGGCCGGGTCGAACAGCAGGGCGCGCAGGCCCGCGCCGGTCTCGGTCGCGCCGGTGCCGGTGGTCGCGACGACCTCGCGGCCGTGTTCGCCCAGCCATGAGCGCAGCAGCGCGATCTGGGTGGTCCGCCCGGCGCCCTCGATGCCCTCGACGGAGATGAACAGCCCACTGTGCCGGGGCCGGACGGGCACCGGTCGCCGTCCCCGTAGCGCGTCCCACAGCTCGGGCCAGACGGCGACGCCGGCTCGGTCGTCCATCTGCCGGTAGGCGAACAGGCCGACAGCCACGGCGAGCAGACCCCCGCCGAGCAGAACGACGGTGACACCATCCGCACGTACGGTGACCTTGCCGAACAGGTGGATGCCGTGCGAGCCGATCAGCCCGACCAGCCCGGGGGCGGCGGCGAGCACCAGCAGCAGGTCGATCCGTACCAGGGACTGGACCAGGGCGAACGTCCGTCCACGCAGTTCGTCGGAGACCTCGGCCTGCAACAGCGTGTAGCCGGTGACCCAGGCGACCCCGGCGAACGCGCCGACCGCGACCACCAGGATGCAGGCGATCACCAGGTTGGGAATGACCGCGACGACGATCAGGGTGATCCCGGCGCCGGTCACGCAGACGCCGAACAGCCTGGTCCGGCTGTAGTCACCGAGAAGTTTCGGACCGGCCGCCATCCCACCGGCGAGGCCGATGAACACCGCGCCGAACAGCACGCCGTACGCCGAGTCGCCGCCACCGAGGATCTCGACGTACAGGCGGCCCAGCGCGATCACACAGCCGGCGCCGGCGAAGCCGCCGAGAATGCCGACGACCAGGCCGCGGACCAGCCGGTCATGGCCGACGAAGCGCCAGCCCTCGGTGATCGAGGCGAGGAAGCCGACCTCGGTGCCGGGGGTCTCGGGGCGCTCGGCCCGGCCGATCCCGGGCAGCCCCCAGATCACGATGGCCGAACCGAGGAAGGTCGCGGCGTTGAAGTACAGCGCGAGATCGACGGACGAGTCGCGGAAGAACGACACGCTCGGGCCGAGGGTACGTGAGATCGTCGCCAGCAGCGTGAAGATCGCGGCCGCCAGCGGCGCCGTGCCATACGTCATGATCAGACTGAGCGTGTTCGCGGCGGCGAGCCGTTCACGTGGCACCAGGTGCGGCACGCTCGCGTCCTTGGCCGGCGCCCAGACCAGCGTCACCGCCTCGACCAGGAACGAGGCGATGAGCAGCCATTGGAGGGTGCCGATGATCGGGATGGACGCGAACAGGCCGAAACGGATCACATCGGTGACGACCATGGTCAGTCGCCGGTCCAGCCGGTCGGCGAGTGCGCCGGCGAGCGGACCGAGAATCATCGCCGGCATCAGCCGGACGATCAGCAGCGAGCCGACCGCGTAGGCCTGCCCGGAGAAGCTCTGCTGGAGCTGGGTGACCAGCGCCGTGGTGGCGAGCAGACCCATCCAGTCGCCGAGACTGGACAGGCTGAGCTGAATCCACATCCGACGAAACGCCGGGATGCGCAGCACCGCGCGAATGTCACTGTCGTCGCCACCCTGCAGCGGTGGTGGACTCGGCACCGTGGTGACCGGATGCCGGTTGGGTGCGCGCCCCGTCCACAGCCGCCACCGTCCCCACCGAGGGCCCCGGCCCCGGCCGCTGTCGTCGCTGTCGCCACCGTCGCCACCGTCGCCACCACCGTCGCCGCTGTCGCCACCACCACCGTCGCCGTCACGGCTGCTGTCGCTGGCGTTGCTGGCGACGGCCGGGCCGGGGTCGGCTGGCTCGGGGTCAGACGGCTCGGCGTCCGCCGTGTCGGCCGGTTCCTGGAACCGGCCGAGCGGCGGGACCATCAGCGGTCCTGGCCGGTGTCACCGGCGGCCGCCGCCGGTGCGCCACCCCCATCGTCACCGCTGGCGGAGGGCTGGGCGGCAGGTGTCGCGTCGGTGCTGGCCTTGCGGGAGCGCGACGCCGCCGTCTTCGCCGTGGTCGACTTCGCCGTGGTCGACTTCGCGGCGGTCGACTTCGTCGCGCGGGGCTTGGTGACCTTGGACGCCGACGCCGACGATGTGGCCTCGGTTTCGGCCTCGGCGCTGGCGGCCGGGTCGCTCTTCGCCGTGCTGGCCTTCGTGGTTCTGGTGGTCTTGGCCGTCGTCGACTTCGTGGTCTTCGCCTTGGCGGTCGTGCTCTTCGCCGTGGCCGTGGCCGTGGACTTGGTGGTGCGGGTGGTGCGGGTGGTGCGCTTGGGGGTGGCCGGACCGCGGGCCCGCCGGTCCGCGAGCAGTTCGGCGGCCCGGGCATCGGTGATCGTCTCGACCGCGTCGCCCTTGCGCAGGCTCGCGTTGGTCTCACCGTCGGTGACGTACGGGCCGAACCGCCCCTCGCGGACGACCATCGGCTTGCCGCTGGCCGGGTCGGCGCCCAGCTCCCGCAACGGCGGTGTGGTCGCGGCCTGACGGCGTCCACGGGCCTTGGGCTGCGCGATCAGCGCCAGCGCCTCCGCCAGCGTGACGGTGAACATCTGCTCCTCGGACTCGAGCGAGCGGCTCTCCGCGCCCTTCTTGACGTACGGCCCGTACCGGCCGTTCTGCGCGGTGACCTCCTCGCCGTCCTCGGCGTTGCCGAGACTGCGGGGCAGGGAGAGCAGCCGGATCGCGTCCTCGAGGGTCAGCGTCTCCAACGACATGGAGCGCAGCAGACTGGACGTGCGCGGCGGGTCGGTGTCGGTGGTGACGTAGGGGCCGAACCGGCCGGCCTTGGCGGTGATGGTCGCGCCGGTGGCCGCGTCGACACCGAGCACCCGGTCGCCGCTGGGCGCGGCCAGCAGTTCGAGTGCGTGCTCGACGGTGAGCTCGTCGGGAGCGAGATCCTCCGGGACGCTGGCGCGGCCCTCCCCGTGCTGCACGTAGGGGCCGTAGCGCCCGACCCGGACGACGACGGTCGCACCGTCCTCGGCCTGCCCGAGCGGGATCGAGTTCACCTCACGGGCGTCGATCTCGCCGAGTCGCTCGCTGACCAGCGTCTTGAGGCCCGCGTCCGAGACGGGGGTGGCACCCTTGGCGCTGTTGGCGCTGGGGGCGGCGCCGTTGGTGCTGGTGCCGGTGCCGAAGTAGAACCGGGTGAGCCAGTCGGTGGACGCGGCGGTGCCGGCGGCGATCTCGTCGAGGTCGTCCTCCATCGTCGCGGTGAAGCGGTAGTCGACCAGCCCGCCGAAGTGATCCTCCAGCAGGCCGACGACGGCGAACGCGACGAAGCTCGGGACGAGCGCCGAGCCCTTCTTCCACACGTAGCCGCGGTCCTGGATGGTGCCGATGATCGAGGCGTAGGTGGAGGGCCGGCCGATGCCGAGTTCCTCGAGCGTCTTGACCAGGCTCGCCTCGGTGAACCGGGCCGGCGGGCTGGTGGCGTGCCCGCGCGGGGTCAGCGACCGGACGGTGAGCGCGTCCCCCTGCCGGACGTCGGGCAGTCGCCGCTCGCGGTCCTCGAGTTCGGCGTCCGGGTCGTCCGCGCCCTCGACGTAGGCACGCAGGAAACCGGGGAAGGTGATGACCTTGCCGGACGCGGAGAACTCGGCGTTCTCCCCGGTCGACGAGGTCGCGCCGAGGCGGATCGTGGCGGAGGTGCCGCGGGCGTCGGCCATCTGGCTGGCCACCGTGCGCTGCCAGATCAGCTCGTACAACCGGTAGGAGTCGGTGTCCAGTTCACCCCGCACCTCCCCGGGTGTCCGGAAGTGATCTCCGGCGGGGCGGATCGCCTCGTGCGCCTCCTGGGCGTTCTTGACCTTCTTGGTGTAGGTCCTGGGCTGGGCCGGGACGTACTCGGCGCCGTAGAGCGACTCGGCCTGCGCGCGGGCGGCGGTCAGCGCCGTCTCCGACAGGTTCGTCGAGTCGGTACGCATGTAGGTGATGTAGCCGTTCTCGTACAGCCGCTGCGCGATCTGCATCGTGCGCTGGCTGGAGTAGCGCAGCTTGCGCCCTGCCTCCTGCTGCAGCGTCGAGGTCATGAACGGCGGGTACGGCGAGCGGCGGTACGGCTTGGTCTCCACCGAGCGGACGGCGAACGCGGCGTCCGCCAGACGCTCGGCGAGCGCCTGCGCGCCCGGCTCGTCCAGCCGGGTGACGTTGGACGTGGTCAGCTCGCCGGTGGGGGCGAAGTCGCGGCCGGTCGCGACCCGGGCGCCGTCCAGGGCGACCAGGGTCGCCGGCAGCGGCGTGCGTTCTGGTTCCGCGCCGGGGGCGCGGGCCACGCTCGCGGCGAAGACGCCCTCGATGTTCCAGTACTCGGCCGAACGGAACCGCATCCGGGCCCGCTCCCGCTCCACCAGCACCCGGGTGGCCACGCTCTGCACCCGGCCGGCCGAGAGCTTCGGCATGACCTTCTTCCACAGCACGGGGGAGACCTCGTAGCCGTAGAGCCGGTCCAGGATGCGCCGGGTCTCCTGCGCGTTGACCAGGTTCTCGTTGATCTCCCGCGGGTTGTCGACCGCGCGGCGGATCGCCTGCGGGGTGATCTCGTGGAAGACCATCCGCTTCACCGGCACCGTCGGCTTCAAGGTCTGCAGCAGGTGCCAGGCGATGGCCTCGCCCTCGCGGTCCTCGTCTGTCGCGAGGTAGAGCTCGCTCGCCTCCTTCACCAGCGCCTTGAGCTTGCTGACCTGGAGCTTCTTATCCGGGGAGACGACGTACAGCGGTTCGAAGTCGTTGTCGACGTCGACGCCGAGGCGGGCCCAGGGCTTGCCCCGGTGCGCGGCCGGGACATCGGCGGCGCTACGTGGAAGGTCCCGGATGTGCCCGATGCTCGACTCGACCTGCCAACCCGGCCCGAGGTAACCGGCGATCGTCTTCGCCTTCGCCGGCGACTCCACGATCACCAGCCGGGTGCCGGTGCCGGGCGCGGGCGCGCCAGCACCCGCGCTGCCGGCCGCGCCGCTCGTCCCGGTGTCGGAACGGTCGTTCGCTGCGGGCTCGCTGGGCTCGGGGACAGAGGCGGAGGACCGGGTGGTCGTCCGGGGCGTCCGTGTCGTCGTGTTCGTGCGCGGTGGCACTTCTCTCCTCGGTGCGGCGTACGCATGCTCATGCGGCGTGCTCGTCTGACGTGCTCGTCCGGCGAGCTGGTCGGCTGGCAACGGGCTCGGCTGGCAAACGGAGCGTAGGTCGCCCCAGTGGACTGTAGGTCCCGGATATGGCGGATGTTGCTCGTGCGGCGCGCGGTGCTGGGTCGGGCCTGGGTTGCGGGCGGGCGTCCAGCGGCTGCTGATCGAGCGCGACCCCGCCGGACTGGAAGCGGTGCCACGCTGCACCGTACGCCGCTGCCAGGGTCCACGGAGCTTCCTGTCCGGGTATGGGCCTCGTGGTTCGACGCCCTACCCATCGCAGTCACGCTCACGCCTCGACAGCCCGTCAGGGCCCGCACGACGGTGTAACACGTCGGCGCCGGAGGGCCGGCACTCGGGGCAGCTTGATTACTCCATGTAGCCACATCTGGCCAATGGTTGGAGGTCTTGGTGCGGCGTGTCGGGACGAACATCCATCAGCGCAGCGCCCCGTCACCAGGTCGGTAACCGACCCGGTGGACGGGGCGCGCGCCGCTCAGGCGTTGGCCGCGGCGGGATCGCGCGGCGTCGGGTGCTCGACCGGCGGGTCGTCGTCGTCCACCGTCCGGCCGCGTCGCCGGGACAGGACGATCGCGGCCGCGATCACGGCCACCGCGGCCAGGGCAAGGCTGACTCGTAGCGCGGTGTTGCGGTCGTCGCCCACGGAGTACTTCACCACCGCGGGTGCGATCAGCAGGCTGACCAGGTTCATGACCTTGAGCAACGGGTTGATCGACGGGCCCGCGGTGTCCTTGAAGGGATCGCCGACTGTGTCTCCGATCACAGTCGCGGCGTGGACCGGGGAACCCTTGCCGCCGTAGTTTCCGTCCTCGACCAGCTTCTTCGCGTTGTCCCAGGCGCCACCGGAGTTCGCCAGGAACACGGCCATCAGCACGCCGCTGGCGATCGCACCACCAAGGAACGCCCCCAACGGGGGGTATCCGAGGCCGAAACCGACCGCGATCGGGGCCAGTACCGCCAGAGTGCCGGGAGTGATCAGCTCCCGTAGCGAGTCGCGGGTGCAGATGTCGACGACCGCGCCGTAGTCCGGTAGCTCGGTGCCGGTCATGATCCCGGGCCTGGTCCGGAACTGGTTGCGTACCTCCAGGACGACCCGCCCCGCCGCCCGTCCGACCGCGTTGATCGCAAGACCGGAGAACAGGAAGACCACGCTCGCGCCGATGATCATCCCGACCAGGGCGTCGGGATAGGCGATGTTCAATCCGCCGACCAGGCCACGGCCGTCCTCGGCCCGCGCCCCCGCATCGACCAGGGCGGACGAGACGGTGTCGGTGAACGAGCCGAACAGGGCCGTCGCGGCCAGCACCGCCGTCGCGATCGCGATGCCCTTGGTGATGGCCTTGGTGGTGTTACCGACCGCGTCCAGCGAGGTCAGGATCGCCGCACCGGCGGCGTCCAGATCGCCGGACATCTCCGCGATGCCCTGGGCGTTGTCGCTGACCGGGCCGAACGTGTCCATCGAGATGATCACCCCGACCGTGGTGAGCAGCCCCGTACCGGCCAGCGCCACGGCGAACAGCGCCATCGTCACGCTGCCCGAACCCAGCAGATAGGCCCCGAACACGGCCGCGCTGATGAGCAGGGCCGAGTACACAGCGGACTCCAGGCCCACCCCGATGCCCGCCAGGATGTTCGTCGCCGGGCCCGTGGTGGACGCCCTGGCGATGTCGCGCACCGGCCGCCGGTTCGTCGCGGTGAAGTAACCCGTCAGTATCTGGATGGCGGCCGCGAGCGCGATACCGATCAGAACCGCGCTGGCGGCGATGACCCGGGGATCACCCGACTGGGTGCTGCCCGCCATCCCCGGCAGTTCGGCGACGCTGCCCGGCAGATAGGTCACCGCCACGACGACCGAACCGATCGCCGACACCACGGCCGACACGAAGAACCCCCGGTTGATCGCGGCCATGCCATCGCGGTCCCGTGGCCGTGGCGACACCGCGAAGATCCCGATGACCGCGGTCACCACACCGACGGCGGGAATCAGCAGCGGGAACACCAGCCCGCGCTCCCCGAAGGCGCTCACCCCGAGGATCAACGCGGCCACCAGGGTCACCGCATAGGACTCGAACAGGTCCGCCGCCATACCCGCGCAGTCACCGACGTTGTCACCGACATTGTCCGCGATCGTCGCGGCGTTACGCGGATCGTCCTCGGGGATACCCTGCTCCACCTTGCCGACCAGGTCGGCACCGACATCGGCGGCCTTCGTGAAGATTCCCCCGCCCACCCGCATGAACATCGCCAGCAGAGCCGCACCGAACCCGAAACCCTCGAGGACCTGCGGCGCGGAGTCCCGGAACACCAGTACCACCACGGCCGCGCCGAGCAGCCCCAGCCCGACCGTGAACATACCGACGACACCACCCGTGCGAAACGCTATCCGCACCGCCGCCCGTTCACCATGGGTCATCGCCGCCGCCGCCGTCCGGGTGTTGGCCCGGGTCGCCAGCGACATACCGACGAATCCCACCAGCGCCGAGAAAACCGCGCCGATCACGAAGAAGACCGAACGCCCGACACGGGCCCCGGTATCTTCGGCCGGAAGCAGAAGAAGGACGAAGGGGATGACGACGACAAAGCCGGCGAGGGTGCGAAACTGTCGGCGCAGGTAGGCCGCCGCACCCTCCTGCACCGCGCGGCCGACCTCCCTCATCCGCGGCGTGCCAGCATCGGCCTTCAACACCTCGCGGACCAGATAGCCAGCCACGACCAGAGCCAGCACCCCGATGATCGCCACACCACTGACCAGGCCGACCGATCCACCACCAAAATCTGTGCCCGTACCCTCGGCCGCCATCACCTTCGCCGCGCTCCTGGCGGCCTGACCAGGCACGGAACCGCCAGTCGTCAGCCCGTTCACGCCGCTCAGCCCGTTCACTGTCGCCTCGGTGGCCTGGCCGTGCGCCGAGACCTCGGCCGCCAGGCTGTGGATCGGGGACATGGCTCCTCCCGGTCTGCTCTGTGCGCCCTCCACCGGTTTGAAAAGCCCGCCAACGCCCGCTGTCAACGGCCTCGGTGGGACGGGATGCCGGCGGCCGGGCATCGCATCCGGCGACGTCCGGGTAAAACCGTCAGAACTACCCTGCTTCGGGAAGTTTCGGCGGGTTGATCGGGGAGCACAACGGCATCTCGCGGCGGTCCGGATCAACCGCCGTCGGATGCGGGAAGTCTAGCCACCCAGTGTGATGTGCGCTGCATTTTCGCCGATCGCGCTGCGCGTCGACTTTCGATTTCGCACGGTCCGGTATCCGATTTCGCACCGTTCGGTGTCCGCGGTCGGCGCCCGGGGTGTCGTGTCGTGGACGGACGGCCGTGCACCCCGGACAATTCACTCTTTTCGCGCAAATGATGTCCGGTCTCTACCTCCGTCCGCCGCCTTGAGCGACTGGGCGGCGAGATGCCGAGGCTTGTTCGGCGATTTCTGCCCCGATTTTCCGAACAACCCTCGGCATGCCATCGAATATCCCTCGGCATCGTGCCGATTCGCTCCCGTGTCCCCACCCCACCGCGCCCCACCGAGCCGCGACGCACCGCATCACGCCGCATCACGCCGCATCACGCCGCGACGCGCCGCTATGCCAGCGCATTGTTGCTACCTGTGTGCGAACAGGCGCGAACGTCGCGGCGATGGTGTCAGGTAGCCATAACGCCGAGGTGATCGAGGGCTCCGCCATCCGGTCGAGGTCCGAGGACGGACTCGGGCCTCGTTCTCCGGTCAGGCCTCGACGTGATTCGATCACGGACCTTCGCCTACCCGATGGATGCGGAAACAGCCGGCCGCCAGGGATGTGGGTGACCGGCAGGTGGGGCGCCGAGTGCTCCAGCCCGCCGAATTCGCGGTCACGCTCAGGGCACACCGAGGGAGGCTCGGCCCCGGCACGCCGAACCCCTCCGCATGTGACCCCAACCGCCCGACGCCCGCCGCCCGCCGGGGGCGCCGAGGCGCCGGAAGGCCGGGGCATCGGCGCCCGAGGTGATGAGCGAGCCGCCGCAGCGCCAGACGAGGCAGGGTATATGCCGCCGGCGGCGTCTGGGTGCGTGGCCGTCGCGCAGCGCGGCGGCCGGGGGCTAGAGGATGGGGTCGAACGGGGCGACGGCGGGGCCGGTATGCCAGGTCATGGCGACGATGGTGCCGACCCCGTCGGCTCCGCGGCTGATCTGTACCTCGTCGACCAGACCCTCGATCAGGGCGAGTCCGAGGCCGGGGGGAAATCCGCCGTCGGCCTCGGACTCCTCTTCGGCTGGTTCGGACCACCAGGGCGGTGCGGCCGAATCCGGTTCGAGGTCGAGCAGGGTGGAGGCGGTGACAAGGCCGCCGTCCGGACCGGGGGCCACCTCGTCCCCGCTCTGACCGCGATCGGCGACGGTGATGGTGAAGGAGTCCGGTGTCTCGGTCAGTGCGACGTGCACTGGGGACTGCGGCGCGTGCCGACGGTTGACCCGCACCGCCCGGGCGCATGCCTCCGTGACTGCCAGCTTGATCTCGTCGGCAGCGCCAGCAGGTACTCCGGCGCGCCGACTGACCGCCGTGGCGATCATTCGAGCGGTGCGGACGTGCCCGTTCAGGGCGGCGAACCGCAGCTCAACGGTGGGCATACGGTGTGCCTGCCTTTCCGAAGGCGTGATGTCCGAGTGGAGTCACTCGTGCGCGGCGAGAGCGTCCTCGACGGACGAGTGGATCGGGAACACCTTCGTCAGGCCGGTGATCCGGAAGATCTTGAGGATGCGCTCCTGGGTGCAGACCAGGTGCAGCGAACCGTCGTGCGCGCGGACTCGCTTGAGCCCGCCGACGAGAACTCCGAGACCCGTCGAGTCGAGGAACTCCACGCCCTCCATGTCCACGACGAGGTGGTATGACCCGCCGGAAACCAGGTCGATCAGCTGCTCACGTAGCTTCGGGGCGGTGTAGACGTCGATCTCGCCGCCCACCACCACGACCGTGTGGTTGCCTTCCTGGCGAGTCGTGAGGGACAGGTCCACGGATCCTCCTCGGTGCCTCGGTGTCGGTGCCTCAGTGGTTCTACCGTGATCAGTGGTTCTACCGTGATCAGCGGCTCTACTGTGATCAGTGTCTCAACGGTGGTCACCGTTTTGGTGGTGCCTCGGTGTTGCGCTGGTGTCGCGATGCTGCGCTAGCTCGGTGTGACGGTGTCTCCCGGGCGTCGGGAGACCGACATCACGGCGCCATTACCCTCCCATGAGGAGGATCAATCCGGTGGCCCACGACTCGGGTCGCAGATCTCCGCGCCGCCGTGGTCTCACCGGTGCCGTCTGCTCGAAATCTATCCCCGATCTTGGCTGTCGGGGGGGCGGTCCGCTGTCCTGGCTCCTCGCGGGGGTCGGATTGTCCCGCGGATGATGTTCTGTCGTCCATTGCCGCCGTGCCGGTGGTGGTGACGGCGCATATTCTTGGCCATCGTGGATTCTCCGGTCGCCGTGGAGGGCGGAAACGGTCGCCCGGCGGGTGGTGCGTCCGGCGGTGCGGGGGCGCTCGGTGCCGTGGTGGCGCTCGGCGAGTCGGCGGTGCTCGCCGATCTGCGGGCGGATGTGCGCCGGGCCCGGTGCGTGACCCATGTGGAGTCGGTCGCCGCCCGCGTGGGGCAGCGTTCACCCTGGCCGGACTGGGTTGATCCGGTGTTGCGTGGGCGGTGGGTGGCCGCGGGTATCGACGAGCCGTGGACGCATCAGGCCGCCGCGGCCGAGGCCGCGCACGCGGGGCACAGCGTCGTGTTGGCGACGGGTACCGCGTCGGGTAAGTCGTTGGGGTACCTGATGCCGGTGCTGTCGCGGTTGCTCGCGGAGCCGTCCGCCCGGGCGATCTATCTGGCGCCGACGAAGGCACTCGCGCATGACCAGCTGCGCGCGGTGCGGGCGCTGCGGCTGTCCGTGCGGGCGGCGACCTTCGACGGGGACACGCCGCCCGCCGAACGCGACTGGGTGCGCGCGCACGCCGGTCTCGTCCTGACGAACCCCGACATGCTGCACCGCGGGATTCTGCCGAGGCACCGGCAGTGGGCCCAGTTCCTGCGCGGCCTACGATTCGTGGTCATCGATGAGTGCCACGGGTACCGAGGGGTCTTCGGCGCGCATGTGGCAGCCGTGATCCGGCGGTTGCGGCGGATCTGTGCTCGTTACGGTGCGAAGCCGGTGTTCCTGCTCGCGTCGGCGACCGTGTCGGACCCGGGTACCTCGGCCGGTCGGCTCACCGGGCTCGACGTCCAGGTCGTGGATGTCGACGGTGCCCCACGCGGCCCCATGGACTTCGTGCTCTACGAACCTCCGCTGCTGTGGACGGGACCACCTCGAACGAACACCCCCACCTCGGACACCCCCACCTCGGACGACGACACCCACCGCGGTGATGGCGGTACCCAGGGGGAGGGGGAGAACGGTGCGCCGGTGCGGCGATCGGCCACTGCGGAGGCGGCCGATCTGCTGGCGGATCTTGTCGCCCAGGGCGTGCGCACGCTGGTGTTCGTGCGCTCGCGCCGGTCGGCCGAGGTGGTGGCGGTGGGGGCTCGCCGGGCGCTCGGCCTGGTCGAGGCCGATCTCGCCGATCGGATCGCCGCCTACCGGGCCGGTTACCTGCCGGAGGAGCGCCGAGAGCTGGAGCGGGCGCTGCGCGCGGGGGAGCTGCTGGGGGTCGCTGCCACGTCGGCTCTCGAGCTCGGGGTGGACATCAGCGGCCTGGACGCGACGGTCACCGCGGGGTTCCCCGGGACACTCGCCTCGCTGTGGCAGCAGGCGGGCCGCGCGGGCCGCGATGGACGGCGATCGCTGGCGGTGCTCGTCGCCCGGGATGATCCGCTGGACACCTACCTCGTCCACCATCCGGAGGCCGTGTTCGGTCGGCCGGTGGAGGCCAGCGTGTTCGACCCGGACAATCCCTACGTCCTGGGTCCGCACCTGGAGTGTGCGGCTGCTGAGCTGCCGTTGGCCGATGGCGATCTTGAACTTTTCGGCCCGGCGGCGCCGCGGGTCGTGGACGACCTGGTCCGCCGCGGCCGGCTGCGACGGCGTCCCACCGGCTGGTACTGGACGCAGCGCACCCGCCCGGACGTCGACATCCGCGGCACCGGCGGCCCACCGGTACGGATCGTGGAGGCGTCCACGGGCCGGCTGCTTGGCACCGTGGACGCCGCCGCCTCGCACAGCTCCGTGCATCACGGCGCGGTCTACCTGCATCAGGGGTCGAGCTACGTGGTGGACGAGCTCGACCTCGACGAGTCGGTCGCGTTCGTGCACGAGGAGTCGCCGGCGTGGACGACGATCGCCCGCGAGCACACCGACATCCGCGTCGTGGCGTCCACCCGGGAGCGGATTCTGCCGGCGGTGGCCGTGCACCTGGGTGTGGTCGAGGTGACCAGCCAGGTCGTCGGCTTCCAGCGGCGGATCGTCGCGACCGGCGAGGTCCTCGGCCAGGAGCCGTTGGACCTGCCGCCGCGCCAGCTGCGGACCCGCGGTGTCTGGTACACCGTCACGGACGAACTGCTCGCCGACGCCGCGGTGACCCCCACCGAGGTGCCGGGGGCGGTGCACGCCGCCGAACACGCGGCGATCGGGCTGCTGCCGTTGTTCGCGACCTGCGACCGCTGGGACATCGGCGGTGTCTCGACCGACCTGCATCCCGACACCGGACGCACCAGCGTGTTCGTGTACGACGGCCATGCCGGCGGCGCGGGATTCGCCGAACGGGGATTCCTGCGTTTCGGGGAGTGGCTGGCCGCGACCCGGGACGCGGTGCGTGCGTGTGAATGCCCGGCGGGCTGCCCGTCCTGCGTGCAGTCGCCCAAATGCGGTAACGGAAACGAGCCATTGGACAAGGCGGCGGCGGGCCGGCTGCTCACGGCGATCACCGCCCTGATCAGCTGAAACGCGGATCACCCTGAGCCTTCGGCGGTTGCCGTGGCTCTTCGTGGTTGCGCGGTGGGGTGACCGGGGTACGCCGAGATCGTCGGCTTGGCGCAGCGGGACCCCTCCCGCGGACGGTCCGGAGGTCTCGGTGGTAACCATCGGTGTTGTGGTGTTGCTGGTGGCAGGCGTCTTCACCGCGGATCTCGTGTTGGAGAACAGCGGCCACACCGAAGTCATGATCATGGGTCAGACGTTGTCGTTCGATATCTGGGGGCTGTTCGTGCTCGGCCTCTGCGCCGGCGTACTCGTGATCTCCGGCGTGCAGTTGCTGCTGCACGGCATGGCCCGCGACCGCGACCGTCGGCGGGTCCAGCGCCAGCGGGAGCGCGACCTCGCCGCGCTGACTCGCGCGGTACCTCCCCCCGCCGCCACCACCCCGCGCCCGGCTCCCACCACCCCGCGCCCGGCTCCCACCACCCCGCGTCCGGCTCCCACCGCGCCGCGCCCGGCTCCCACCACCCCGCGTCCGGCTCCCACCACCCCGCGCTCGACGGCCCCTGCCGAGCCGCGCCCGGCTGCCACCGCGCCGCGTCCGGCCCCTGCCGAGCCGCGTCCGGCCACCGCTGTCGTGTCGCGGCCCGCGACGGCCGCCGCGTCCCGACCCGACCCGGTGGCCGCGTCCAGCAGCGGTCCCGTCCCCTCCTCCCCGCGTCCGGCTGGACGTACCGAGCCGCGTCCCGCTGGACGTACCGAGCCGCGTCCCGCTGGACGTACCGAACAGGCTGTGGCCAGGGGTGCGGCGTCGGCCGCCGGTGGTCGTCGCGACGGCGCGTCGGTGGACGGCCAGCCAGCCGCCAGCCGGGCCGCGGAGCGGATGCCCACCCCGTCGCGGTCCACGGCCTCGCCGGCGCCCAAGGACTCGGGCGACGCGGCCCCGGCGGCTCAGCCGCAGCCGGTCACGCCTGCGCGTCGTGGTGACCGCATCGTCGCCCGGGTCGCCGACCTGGCTCGCGGCAATCGCACGTCGTCCGCTGAGTCCACCGCACGCGACACGGCCACCCCTGCCAACGTCCGGTCCTGAGCAGGCCGTCCGTCGCCGGGACGGCTCACCGGCTGGTACACCCCGGGGGCACGGGCCCATGGTCCGGCGCGGGCTGTGCTGGTGACGCTGGCCCGAAGGCCGAACATCAGGGGCAGCGGCACGCGGACGGTGACCTCCACCGCGTCGGCGACGATGCGACATCCGACCAGGTGGGCCCCGTCCAGCTCGCTGACTCGCCCGGCCTGGGCACAGGCGGTCTCGGCGCCGGCCGGTGGCAGACCGGCCGCGGCCAGCGCCGCGAGATCGGCCGCGGTGGCCGCCCGGGCGCGCACCGCACCGATCGTGGTCAGCGTGAAGGCGACCCCGGCCAGCCACATCAGAAGGAAGAGCACCGCGAGCAGCCAGACCGTCGCCGAGCCGTCATCGGAACGGCCGGAGGTGCCGCGGCCCGCGCCTGGACCGTGCGCGGGAAACCCGGCCCGGGTGGGCGACGGAAATCCGCTCATGTGCCGCCGCCGTCGCCGCGGTGGATCTCCTCGCCGTCATGGCTGTCGCCATCGGGGTCGGCCACCGGGGGCAGGTTCGGCTCGGCTGGGATGACGGCGTGGGCGGACACGACCTGCCGCAGCCCGTTCCGCCCCAGGGCCGCCATCCCGATGCTCGCCGACACCTCGACGTCGATGAGACCGTTGTGGCGGGACAGCCGCACGGTGGCGTGCGGGGGCGCCGCCGCGGCGGCCGCGGCGGTGACGATCGCGTCCGATTCGCCGCGGGCGGCGAGCCGGGCACCGATACCGGCCGCGTTGCCGCAGCGTCCCTGGCCGAACAGGACGGCGAGCATCCATACGGCGAGCAGGAACACCGCTACCAGGGATGGGAGCCCGACCGCGAGCTCCGCGGTGGCCTGACCACGATCGTCGTCGTCATCGCGGCCGGCGGGCCGTGGCTGTCGGCCGAGTTCGCCCACGCCACGGTCACCGCCGCTCAGAACGTACCCGCCAGGGCGCGCTGCACCAGACCGGCGACCGCGGCCTTGGCCGCCGAGCTGGTCACGGCCGCGTAGAGCACGCCGGCGAACGCGACGGCGGCGAGGGTTCCCACCGCGTATTCGGCCGTGGACATGCCCCGGTCGCGCCAGTCGCGAGGACGGCGGCACCAGGCGACCAGCGCACGCCCGAGCACCCGGCCAGCGGAGCTGGAACGGCCAACCGGAACAGGACGACCAGCTTGCATGCGCCGGCCAGCTTGCATGCGCCGGCCAGCTGGGGCGCGGCGGCGGGCCGGGGCCGAGCGCCGCCCCAAGAAGGTGATGCGGCGGGACGTTCTTGGCGAAGGCGACGACATGGGAGTCCTCCGGGCGGGGGCAGGGCGGGACGACGAGTGGATGGAGGTCAGGTGCCAGCCAGGGCCTGGGCCGGTAGCAGCGCCGGCAGGGTGCCGAGCACCAGGGGAACGACGCTGATCAGAAGAAAGGCGGGGAGAAAGCACAGCCCAAGAGGCGCCACGGCGAGCACACCGGCTCGCCGGGCCGCGGCGATGGTCTCCGCGTGGCTCTCGGCGCGGGCTCGTTCGGCCAGGCGGGTCAGGGCCGCCGCCGGCCGAGCCCCGGAACGGTGGGCCCGGTCGAAGGCGGTGACCGCCGTCTGGGCCAGCGTCGGCCATCGGGAGCTCGGCGAGCCCCGGGGGCCACGCCACTTCCACCGGCCGAACAGGTCGAGCCTGTGCCGCGGCTGGGTGGCGGCGACCAGGTCGGCGCAGGCCGAGGGCACGTCCGCGCCCGCGGCCAACGCACGCGCCGCGGCCCGCAGCTGTTCCCCCAGCTCCCCGCCGGTGGCGGAACCGACCGCCACGAAGGCCGCGCCGAGTGTCGCGCCGCTGCGCAGCGCCGCCGCGATCAGGTCGAGGGCAAGCGGAAGATCAGCGAGCAGGCGCGCGCGCCGAGCCCCGGCGTCGGGCCGTGCCCTGGCCCGACGCTGATCGTCACCGCCCGTGACATCCAGGCGGTGGGCATCGACGGCCACCGGGCCGGCGCGCCGTTGCACCCCGTCCGCGAAGGCCCGTAACCAGCGCAGGCCGACGAGATCGGCGAGCCCGCCGATCAGCAGGCAGGCGACACCGGCCGGGGTGGCCAGCAGGGTGTGCAGTACCGCGGTGCCGGTGAGCGAGCCCAAGGCGATCCCGGCGATCGGCAGGGCGGCAACCAGCCGGCCGGAGGCCCGCGGCCCGGCCAGCGCCGCGGACAGTTCCGCGGCGCGCACGGCATCGGAGCGGGCGAGCGCGGCGAGCATCTCGGCGACGGGTGCCAGCCGGGCGCCGGCCCGGGTGCAGACCCGGTAGGCGATGCCGAGCTGACGGACCGACCCCGCCTCGGACGCGCACAGCACATCGCCCGGGTCGTCCGCCGCCGCGAGCGCGGCCGCCAGCCGGTCGAGCGGAATCCACCCTGATCCGGGTCGTCCGCCGCCGCCCGGGATGGCCACGGCGCGCCGCGTGGTCGCCAGCACACCGCTCGCCGCGGCGTGGAGTGCGACCGCGGGTGGTCCGCCGGCGTCGAGCTCGGCGGCGACGGCGGCGAGGAGATCCTCAGCCCGTGCCCGCACCCGCGCCTGATGGTGGCGG
Source organism: Frankia umida (assembly GCF_023242945.1). NCBI lineage: Bacteria > Bacillati > Actinomycetota > Actinomycetes > Frankiales > Frankiaceae > Frankia > Frankia umida. Next base: position 190,864 of record NZ_JALKFT010000001.1, on the reverse strand, counting down.
CGCCGGGCGTGGCCGCCGGCGCGATACAGACAGCCGGCGGTGACGGCCACCACCACCGCCGCCACCGGGCCGGCGAACAGCCAGGCCAGAAGGCCGCTGGCCACCAGCGCGACGGCGGCCGGCGCCCGGCCGGTCACGCTGGCCCCCGGATCAGACCGGGGAGCTCGGCCAGCGCCGGCAGAGCGACCCCTCGGGCACTCAGCAGGCCACGCAGCAGCGGCAGGCCGGGCGCGGCCACCGGACCGGCGCCCCGCCGCTCGCCCGCCGCGGGCGGGGTGGCCAGCGCCGGCACGACCCGGACCAGGCCGTCCGCGGTGCGGTGGAACACCCCGATCGCGTGGACCCGCCGGTGCCCCTGGGCATCACGGCGCAGGTGCACGGCGGCGTGCAGGGCCGCCGCGATGTGACTGTGCACGGCCGCTCGCGACAGCCCGGCGAGGGCGGCGAGCGCCTCCAGTCGGGTGGGCAGCGAGGCGGTGTCGTTCGCGTGCACCGTGCTCAACCCGCCCTCGTGCCCGGTGTTCAGGGCGACCAGCAGGTCAAGGACCTCCGGCCCGCGAACCTCACCGACGACAAGCCGGTCCGGGCGCATCCGCAGCGCCTGCCGGACCAGATCACGCTGGGTGATCTCACCGGCGCCCTCGATGTTGGGTGGTCGCGCCTCCAACCGCACCAGGCCGGGTCTTTGCACGACGAGTTCGGCCGTGTCCTCCACCAGGACGATGCGTTCGCCCGGGCGCACCGCGCCCAGCAGCGTGGCGAGCAGGGTGCTCTTGCCGGTACCGGTGCCGCCGGTCACGACGATCGCGAGCCGGGCGGTCAGGACCGCGTGCAGGACGGCGGCCACCGCCGGGCTGATCGTCCCGGCGAGCAGCAGCTCGTCAAAGGTGAACGGATGCCGCCGCGGCCGCCGCAGCGACAGGCAGGTGCCGCGCAGGGCGGTCGGCGCGAGCACGGCGTGCATGCGGGTGCCGTCCCGAAGCAGGACATCGGCGAAGGGCATGGCCAGGTCCAGCCGCCGGCCCGCCGCGGCCGCCAGCCGGATGGCCAGGCGCCGCACGGCTTCCTCGTCGGTGAATCTGACCGACGTTCGGGTCAGCCGGCCGCGCCGCTCCACCCAGACCTCATCGGGGCTGTTGACCAGGACATCGGTGACGTGCGGGTCGGTGAGGAACTCCTCGAGCGGACCGGCCCCGACCCCACCCACGCCCCCGTCCCCACCGCGAAGCCTGTCCCCATCCCGCGGGCCGTCCCCGAGACCGTCCCCGAGCCTTCGCCGGTTTCCAAGTCCCGCCACGCCGCCGAACCCGGCGCTGGCGATGCGCACCTCGTCGGTGCCGCGGGCCGTCGTCCTGTGGGCCGCGGCGGTGGGTGCGGGCCGGCCGGCCGGCCCGGATGGCCGGCGAGGCTGCGATGTTCGGGCCGACTGGAGCGTCATGGCCGGGCTCCCGAGCCGCTGCCACCGGCGGACCGGACGTCGAGCAGCCCCAGAGCGTTCAGCAACTGGTCGTCGAACGCGGACGGCACGCCGGCCAGCACTCCGGCGACGGGCACGCCCAGGGCGCGGCCGACCTGCTCCGGGGTCTGCGGCTGCGCGGGTGGACGGCCCGACGCCGAAGCGTGCGACCCGGCATCCGACGACCCGGCATCCGACGACCCGGCATCCGACGGCGCGGCGCCGGGTGGTGGGGTGCCGTCCAGACGGATCACCGCGCGCACGTCGGCGCAGTGCTGGGAGATGGCCGTGGCGACCCGTCGCGCCGTCATCACCGACTGCGGGTTCGCCCGCACCAGAAGCAGGACAGTGCGGCAGGCGGCGGCGGCGACGGCGGCCGCGTCATCCGGCTGCCACGGCAGGTCCACCACGGCCAGGTCGGATGTGGCGTGGGCGGTGGCCAGCAGGTCGGTCATGGCCAGGGACGAGAGTTCGGGACCGGCCTGCTCGTCCCAGGTGATCACCGAGAGTTCGCCCCGGTGCTCCCCGCCCGCGGGGAGCCCGACCCCGGGACCGATGCCGAGCTTCCCACCGCCATCCCTGACCGCGGGAATCAGACAGGTGAAACCGGGCTCGAGCCCACCGCCCCGCGGATCGGCATCGATGAGCATGGTGCGCAGGTCGTTGCGCAGCGCGGCGAGGGCGAGCGCCACGGACAGCGTCGAGGAGCCGCTGCCCCGCCGGCCGGCGACCACCCCGATCGTGGCGCAGGGGGTTCGGTCGGCATCGCAGAACTCGGCGAAGGCCGCCGTGAGCCAGCCCGCCGCCGCCGGCAGGAAAAGCACATGGTCGGCGCCAAGGTCGGCGCCGTACTCCCACACCCGCTTGTTGGCGGTTCTGTCACCGATGAGCACGAGCCGCGGTCGCGGTGGCAGGCCGGCGGAAAGGCACGCCGCGGCCCGGTCCATGCCCACGACCACGAGGGGCGCGGACACCCAGCCCTGGCGCACGGTGGACGGATCGAGCGCGACGGTCGGCTCCACCGCGGCGGCGTCGGTCAGCCGGAGCAGCCTTTCCAGCAGTTCTGGCTGGCCGGTCACCAGCAGCGGCCGGTGCGGCTGCCCGCCTGTGCCGTGATCGGAGGGCGCGGGGCCTGTCGGCGGGGGAGTTCTGGCCGGCGGCGGCGTGGCGGTCGGCGGGGGCAGCGCGGGGGACATGGCGCCTCGATTCCCGGTCGGATACGAGCGGACCGGACCACCATGCGCCATCGAAGGCCCTGTGGATGACGGTCATCCACAGGGCGTCAAACCGGTACCCTGATCGGTTGCCTGTAAGGCGGCAAGCCTGCGTGACCAGGGACTCCGCCAGGCCGCCGGCCAGCCGCTCAGGCGCGGGAGAGGGCCTCGCAGATGGCCAGGGAATCCCGGGCGGCCAGCTCCAGCGCCCGGGCGCTGTGACGCAGCCAGGCGATCACACCGGCGGCGCCACCATGCACATAGGCGTCGGCCGCGGCGCGGTAGTCGAGCACGGGCGCGGCTGGCGATTCGTCCGTCGGCTGGTCCGATTCGGGGCCGCCGGCCTCGAGATGCCCGACGTCCGTCGCGGTGAGGGCCTTCGGGTCGAGCCCACGGCTGACCAGTACCAGCCGGGCGGCCGCGCGGGCGATCACGCCGTCCAGGACGCCGAAGGGGCGTAGCGCCAGCAGCTCGCCGTGCACGACCCCGGCGACGACGATCGCCGGCGCGGTGGTCGGGGCGACGAGGAGCCTGGTCAGGCCGTCGAGACGGACCGAGGCCTCCATGGTGCTCGGCGGCGGTCCCAACCGCAGCGGGTCCATCAGGTCCGGTCCGCCGGCGTCCGGCCGGGGGCGGCCGAGGAGCTCGTCGGGCAGGACTCCGCGTCCGAGCAGGACGTGCATGCGGGCCAGTGCCTGCCGGGGCGCGCGTTCCCAGGCCGGGGCGAGGATGCCGAGTTCGCCGTAGAGGCGGACCGTCCCCAGCACGACCGGCAGCGCCGGGTCGATGCCGCTGGTGGACACCGGGTCGCTGGTGGACGCCGGGTCGCCGGGGATGTCGCTGTTGGCGTCCTGGAGATGCTGGCGGAGCAGGTCCAGGCTGACGTCGTGGCCCTCAAGGCTGGCCGAGGCGCGCGCGGCACGCAGCGACGCCTCGGTGGTGACCTCGGCGCTCTGGCGGCGCAGGACACGGTGGCGCAGCAGCGTGTCCACCGCCGCGCGGGCGGAGTCCGCCGCTTCGCGGACGCCGGGCAGGGCAGCGACGCGGGCCAGCGGATCGTCGGTGAGCACTGGTCCGGACGGGCGGGAGTTCACAGTGAGCACGCTACCGGTATGGGCCACCCGCAGGAGGCGAGCACCGTTCGGTGCGACCGGGCCGGCGGGCCTGTCACAGCCACCGCGGACCCTCGGTTCGACCTGCCCGTGGATGCGCCGCGGGGCGGTCGGGTCGGCGGGGTCACAGGACCACAGCCGCGTCGTTTGGCCCCGACCACCGGTCAGGCGGGGCAGACTGCGCTAGAGGGGCCGGTCGGCCGTGGCATCCGGGCCGTTCGGGTGGCGCGGTGGCAGGTCGCACCGAGGTGAGGGAGGACAGGGGTGTCGTCGACTAGTGCCGGCAGGACCAGGGAGGGTCGGGAGCCTTCGTTGGGTGAGCTGGTGGCCCTGGCCACCCGGGACGTCTCACTGCTCGTCCGGCAGGAGATCGACCTGGCCAAGGCCGAACTCACCCGGCAGGCCACCTCGGCCGCGCTGGGGATCGGCGCCCTGGCGGTGGCCGGCGGGCTCGGACTGTGCGCGCTGATCGCCGTCACGATCTTCCTCGGTGAGCTGTTCACCTGGGCCGGTCTGGAACGGTACTGGTCCTACCTGATCACCGCCCTGCTGTACCTGGTCGTGGCGGGCATCCTCGCGTTGTTCGCGGTGACCAGATTCCGCCGGCTGTCCCCGCCCGAACGGACCATCCAGACCGTCAAGGACGACATCGCGTTTCTGCGTCGGCCCACCGGCGCACCGAAGCCCGCGGGCCCCGCGCCCGCCACGGCCTCGTGGTCGCACGACCCGGCGACCCATCAGGCGTCCCCGACACACGGCCAGCGTCCCGTCCCCAGCCAGCCCGCCGTACTGGACGGCCGGTAGCCGTCCGGCCCGGCCACCGATCTGCCATCCTGGCAGGCGATGGAGGACAGCGTTCCAGAGCCAGCCAGTGTCCTGATCGACGGGCCGTGGCAGCACCGTGACGTGTCCGCCAACGGGACCCGCCTGCACGTCGCCGAGCAGGGCCGTGGCCCGCTGGTCCTGCTCCTGCACGGATATCCGCAGTTCTGGTGGTCGTGGCGGCATCAGCTGGTGGCACTGGCCGACGCGGGGTACCGGGTCGTCGCCCCCGATCTGCGCGGTTATGGCGCAAGCGACAAACCGCCCCGCGGCTATGACGCGTTCACCCTGGCCGACGACGTGGCCGGGCTGATCCGCGCCCTCGGGGAGCGCGACGCGGCCGTCGTCGGTCACGACTGGGGCGGTCTGCTCGGCTGGACGCTGGCGGCCCGCCATCCCGCCGCGGTGCGTCGCCTGGCGGTGCTGGCGATGGCCCATCCGTTGCGGCTGCGGCACGAGATCGCCGCCGATCCACGTGGGCAGGGCGCGGCCAGCCGGCACCTGTTCGGCTACCAGCTGCCCTGGCGCCCGGAGCGGATGCTCGTCGCCGACGACGCCGCCCACGTGGCGACGCTGCTGCGGACCTGGGGCGGCCCGGGCTACCCGGACGCCGAGGCCGAACGGCGCTACCGCTCGGCGATGCGCATCCCCGGGGTCGCCCACAGCGCGCTGGAGTACCACCGCTGGGTGTTCCGCTCCCTGTTCCGCCCGGACGGCGTCCGGTTCACGGCCGCGCTGCGCCACTCGTCGCGGATCGACACCCTGCAGATCCACGGCGCGCTGGACCGCGCCCAGCTACCGACGACCGCCCAGGGCTCCGGGCGCTACGTCAGCGGCACCTACACCTGGCGGCTGTACGACGACGTGGGGCACTTTCCGCACGAGGAGGCGCCGGCGGCGGTCAACGCCGAGCTGCTGCGCTGGCTGGACGCCTGAGCGCCGCTGAGGTGACGCTCAGGCACAGCCCTGGGTGCTGACGGGGGTGGTGGCCACACCGCCCGCGGTCGCGGCGGAGGCGACCTCGGTGGCGCTGAGCACGTAGCCGGTGTCGGAGTCGCCGATGGCGGCGGCGAACACCACGCCGAGCACCGAGCCGTCCAACGCCAGCAGCGGACCGCCGGAGTTACCGGGCAGGACCTGTCCGCGCACCGAGTAGATGTCGCGTACCACCGAGCCGTGCTCGTAGATGTTCGCCGCCCGGGCCCGCTGGTGTACCCGGACCCGCGCGGCGACCGTGGTGTACGGGCCGTCCTCGGGGTAGCCGGCGATCACCGCCGGCTCCTCCGCGCCGGCCGCCGGTGAGGTGCGCAACCGCAACGGTGGACGGGTCAGGTCGGGCACGCTCAGGACGGCGATGTCACGGTCGGGATCGAACAGGACGACCTGGGCGGGAAGCACACCGCCGGCGAGCACGATCGTCGGTTGGCGCACACCGGCGACCACATGGGCGTTGGTCATCACCCGTTGCGGGGCGAACACGAAACCGGACCCCTCGACCCGCTCGTTGCAGGACCGGGCCACCCCGCGGATCTTCACGATGCTGCCCGCCGCGTCGCGCACACCGGTCGCGGCGGTCGTCGCCGGGTCCGGCGGGGAGGCGGAGATGATCCGTTCGCCGCTCAGGCCGGAGAAGACCTCCGGGAAGCCCTTGCTGTCGGCGATCTGGCGCAGGTCCGCGAACGTCTGACGGACCCCGCCGGGCATCTCGCCGTCCACGGCGGCAAGGACACGGGAGTCCTGCACCGAGCGGGCGAGCGAGGTGAACGGCGAGCGCTGGACGGCGGTGGCGAGCAGCCAGGCGACCAGCAGCACCGACAGGCCGGACAGGACCGCCCCGGCGGCCGCGTCCACGGTTCGACCGGGACGCCAGGTCAGCCTGTCCCGCGCGGCGGCGCCCAGGGCGGTGCCGGCGACCTGCCCGACCATGGCGAGCCCGAGCACCACGAGCAGGCCGATGAGCGCGCCGTGCTCGCGCTGGCCGATCGCCTCGGTGAACGGTTTCGCGATCTTCGCGCCCAGCACGCCGCCGCCGAGGAAGCCGACGAACGACAGCAGACCGACCAGAAAGCCCTGCCGGTAGCCGGAGATCGCGAACAGGACGATGAGCAGCAGCAGGGCAAGGTCGAGCAGGTTGGGCACGCGGCTCCCCCGACCCGACTCAGGTGATCTTCAGTGTTGCCGTCATGTTGGCATGGATGGTACAGACGATCTGATAACTGCCCGGCTCCGTCACCGTGAAGGTGACGCTCTGTGAGTTTCCGGCCGACACGATCCGGGTGAACGCGCCGTTGACGCGCGGGATGACGAAGTTGTGCGGCGCCGATCCCGCGGGCACCGAGAAGTCCACCCTGATCTTCCCGGGCTTCGCCACCAGTTCGCTGGCCGAGAAGGTCATCGACGGCAGGCCGGACACCGCGAACACCTGGACGCCGCCCGGCCCCGGCTGGGCGGCGAGGGTCGGCCCCTCCGACGCGCTCGGCCCGCCCCTGCCACCGCAGCCGGCCAGGCCGAGCGCCGCTACCAGCAGCAGCGCCAGCAGTGCCGGCGCCGTGCGCCAGACCTTCGTCACGTCGGGTCTCTCTCCGGTCGGACCCCGTCGGCGTCCACCGCGGTGGTGGCCTCCGCCGTGGCGATGGCATCCGCGGGGTCAGGGCCGCGGGGCGGGAAAGGAAGATCGACGGCCTCGGCGGGCGTCCAGGGACGCTCGAAGCCGCCGAGCCTGAGCAGAACGTCGAGGATGCCCGCGGTGAATCCCCAGACCAGCAGGCCGTGCACCCGAAACGCGGGGGTGGTCCGCCCGCTGGGGGTGCGCACGTGCAGCCGGTTCGCCGGATCGGTGAGTTCGGCCAGCGGCACCCGGGAGACGAAGGACGTCTCGGCCAGATCGACCGGTGCCACCTCGCACGGCGTACGCCACCAGGCGATGGTGATCGACACCAGGTAGTGGCTGGCCCACAGGTAGTGCGGCGAGGTCGTGGTGAGCACCTGCACACCCGCCGGTTCGACCCCGACCTCCTCGGCGGCCTCACGAAGCGCCGTCTCGGCGCGGCTGGTGTCGGTCTCGTCCGCCGCACCGCCGGGGAAGGCCGGCTGGCTGGCGTGACGACGCAGGCCGGCGGAACGCTCGATCAGCAGCACGTCGGGCCCCTGCGGGCCCTCGCCGAACAGGACCAGCACAGCCGCCGGGCGAGCCCCGGCCGACTCCTGCTCGCGCCAACTGAGCTCACCGCGGCGCAGCGCCTCGTCCGCCCCGGCGGCGAGCGCACGCAGCCAGCCCGGAACCTCGGCCCCGCCGGCCCCGTCCCGCCCCTCGGCCCGCTCCTGGCCCTCAGTCCTGGTCCCGCTCCCGTCGGCCTCCGCGGTCATCGCAGGGCCTCGACATCACCGCGGGTGCCGCGTACCAGCCGGGCGGCGAGCTCCGGCTCGATCGGACCGGTCCCGTACGACGGGCACAGCCGGGCGAGCCCGCACACCCCACAGGCCGGCCGGCGGGCGTGGCAGTAGCGCCGGCCGTGAAAGATCATGCGGTCGGAGGCGATCGTGTGGTCCCGCCGCTCGAACAGCGGCGCGAGATCGGCCTCGACCCGGACGGGATCGTCCTGCTCGGTCAGACCGAACCGGCGTGCGAGCCGCCCGACATGCGTGTCGACGGTGATGCCCGGGATGTCGAAGGCGTGCCCGAGCACCACATGGGCCGTCTTGCGGCCGACTCCGGGCAGGGTGACCAGCTCCGCGAGTGAGCGGGGAACCTCGCCGCCGAAGCGCTCGGTGAGCGCCGAGCCGATACCGATCAGCGAGTTCGTCTTGGCCCGGAAGAACCCGGTCGGGCGCAGCAGTTCCTCGAGCTCGGCCCGGTCGGCGCCGGCGTAGTCCGCCGCGCCGCGGTAGCGCGCGAACACCGCCGGTGTGACCTCGTTGACCTTCTTGTCCGTGCACTGGGCGGACAGGACGGTGGCGACCAGGAGCTCGAGCGGGTTGTCGAAATCCAGCGCGATCCGTGCGTCCGGATGGATCTCGCCCAGCAGTCGCACGATCCGTCGTGCCCGCCGAGTGCGCGCGAGCGGCGTCTCGGTCGCGGCGTCGACGGTGGCGAGCATGCCTGGCAGCGTATCCGGCGCGTCGATCCGCCGGACGATCGCCGGGTTCCCACCAGTCCGTCACGCCATCGGCACGCCACGCGCGACACGTCCACCCCCTTGCTGGCCCGGGCACGTCCGTCAGCCACCATGGGGGAGTCATGTTTGTCATTGCTGCGGTCTGCTTTCCACTCCTGCTGCTCGCGCTGCTGCTGGCGATGGAACGGGTGGAACGCCCGTTGAACGCCGCCGACACCGGCAAAGGGCTCGAGGGCTTCCTCGACAACGCCCGACCGGAGGAGGTCGACACCCTCATGAACCAGGGTCTGCCCGCCGCACTCGAGCGGTATCGCGGCCGGCTGCGCCGGCCACCCCCCGGCAAGCACCGCGCGCTCTGACGGTCGCCCTTATCACAGATTGTTCCGTTTTGTCGGGGGTGCCAGATCGGGTGTGGGCTAGCTGACGCATGAGATGTGCGCCGCTGTCCGTCCCCGAACCGGTCCGCACCTGCCTGGTGTCGACGACCGGAGGTCCGCGCAGGTGGCGGGTTCGCCCGGGCGACCGTGGGTCCGACGGCCGGGCGACCCGCCTGACACCGATGGGCCGTGCCCGCCGAACTGGGGGTCGCCGACCGGGCGGCCCAACGGCGACAGGGGGTCCATGGGCCCTGGCCGGGCCGGGACGATGGGCCCGGACGGGACCGGCCCGTTCGGGCGCTGACCGGCGCGGACCTGCTCGTGACGGTCCGCTCGGGCAGTCGATCGGCCCGGACGTGTCATCCAACAGTGCCTGATGAGGTGCGGATTCTCGCCATCAGCACACGAGTGGTCGCAGTACGTTCACCCTCGCCGGTTAATTTTGGTCGCGGGGGTCCCTGCCCGTGCCCTCCAACCTCAGTCCTGGCATGCTCAGATCCGTGGAGGATCTGCTAGCCCGCGTGCCGCTGTTCGTGGGGCTGTCCGAGCAGGATCGACTAGCCCTGTCAGACCATCTTGATCGGCAGGACGTCACCCGTGGGGATGTCCTGTTCCGTGAGGGAGACGTGGGTGACCGGGTCTTTGTCGTTCTGTCCGGAAAAGTGAAGATAGGGCGCCAGTCCGCGGACGGCAGGGAGAACCTGCTGTCCGTGATGGGTCCAGGAGACCTGTTTGGCGAGCTTTCCCTGTTCGATCCAGGCCCCCGAACGGCCACTGCTACCGCTGTCACTGATGCGTCGCTACTGTCGTTGGAACACACCGCGCTACGGCCCTGGTTGCGATCGCGCCCGGAGGCCGGCGCCATGCTGTTGCGGGTCCTGGCCCGCCGGCTGCGGCGGACCAACGACAGCGTGGCCGACATGGTGTTCACCGACGTGCCCGGCCGAGTCGCCAAAGCGCTGCTCGACCTGGCCGAACGGTTCGGTGAACCGGCCCAGCCCGGGAACGAGGCGGCTGGTGTCCGCGTCGAGCACGGGTTGACCCAGGAGGAGCTCGCGCAGCTGGTCGGGGCGTCCCGGGAGACCGTGAACAAGGCACTCGCCGACTTCGCGACCCGTGGCTGGCTCCGGCTGGACTCACGTGCCGTCGTCCTGCTCGACCGTGAACGGTTGTCCCGCCGCGCCCGCTGACCGCTGTCGCGGACGTGCCCGGTCATCGTCCCGACATGCTCGCCGGAGTTGACGTGAGCATGCCGGGACGGACGACGTGCCACCCTGCCCGGGGGCGGGTCGCCAGCCTGGCCGGGGCCTGTGGCCTGGCCGCCTGGGGTGCCTGGGGTGCCGAGGACGGGTAGCCGCCTGCGGCCCCGGAGCGTGGGCCCGCGCCCACCGCACCACAGCCGGAAACGTTCATGGACAGCGCGCCTGGCCCGGGGTGCCGGCGAACGCGTCGCCGGAGGCGTTGCCGGCGGGTGCCGGGGCGCCGGCGGCGGAGCCGTCGTCGCCATCCGCCGGGTTCGTCGACGGTGGCGTATCCGTGCCGCCACCACTCGGGGGTAGGCCGGCGAGCAACCGCCGGGTCTGCGGTGCCTCGCTGACCGCGTCGGTCGCGGTGGCCGCGGCCAGGGCGCGCAGGTAGGCGGCTCGTCCACCCTCCAGGTCGCCGCTTGCGACCAGCGCGGTCCCCAGCGCCCGGTAGCCCAGCACCTGGGCGCGGACGTCCTCGGCGTCGACCGCGACCGCGCGCCGGGCGACCTGAAGGCCCGCCTCGGGCTGCCCCGCGTCCAGCAGGATGCCGGCCAGGTGGGCGTAGGCCTGGCGACGGGGGAACAGCAACGTCCCCGGTTCGCTGGCGGCCAGTGCCTCCTGGAGCAGGTCCCGGGCCGAGTCGAGGCGACCCCGTGCCCGCGCGATCTGGGCGACGAGCACCTTGGCGCCCAGTTGTGCGTGCGGTCGAAGGTCGAGATGTTCCAGGTCGCGCAGCGCCGCCTCGGCAGCCTCCGCCGCCCGGTCGATCTCTCCGGCGTCGAGCAGCGTGAGCCCGAGCAGCACCCGCGCCAGCGCCCCGACAACCACATGGCCGCGTTCCGCGGCCTGGTCACAGGCCTGCTCCAGGTAGCGCGCCCCACGGGCCGGTTCGCCCGCGCCACGGGCGGCCAGGCCCCGGGCCACGAGCACCAGCATCGAGCCCCAGGTGTCCGCGCAGGACTCGAACAGTTCGGCGGCGCGGGTCGCGTCCGCCTCGGCGACGGCGAGGTCACCCAGTTCGGCGGCGGCGATGCCGTCGATCGTCAGGCAGACCGCCATCCCCCACTGCTCGCCGACCGAACCGGCGAGTTCGATGAGCTCCCGAGCGAGGTCGCGGGCCCGGGTGAGCTGGCCCGAGAGCAGCAGCACGAGTGCCTCGGTGCCGCGGCACCAGCCCAGACCGCCGGTGTCCTCGAGGCGCTCGAAGACGGTGGAGGCGTCCCGCAGTGTCCGTTCGGCCCGCGGGTAGTCGCCGCGGGTGGTGGCGCTCCAGGCCAGATGCTGTAACGCCCAGCCGACTCCGCGCGGGTCGTCGACCCGCTGGGCGATCGCGAGCGCCTCGCGGTAACGCTCCTCGGCGGCCCCGATCCGTCCGGCGTTGTACTCCAGCATGCCCAGCCGACGCAGGACGGCGGCGATGGCCCGCTCGTCCCCGGCCTCGTGGGCCGACTCCAACGCGGTGAGCAGACACTGGGCGGCCTCGTCCGCCCGCCCCTGTTTCTGGCGTAGTTCACCGAGCACGGAGAAAGCGGCGGCGCGGCGGGCCGGGGCGACCGCACGCAGCGCCGGGCGCAACGTCCGCTCGGCCTCGTCGAGCTGACGCAGCGCGACGAGCGCCTCGGCGTGCAGCACCCGGACGGTGTTGTCCTCGCGCTGATCGACCAGGTCACGGCCCAGTCGGCGGGCGTTGGCGAGCAGTTCGGCCGCGGTCCGGTGGTCGTCGCGGGCGAGCGCCGCACGGGCGAGCCGGACATGCGCGTGGAAACCGGACATCCGCGCGGCCCAGGCCGGATCGCTCGGCGGCAGACTCATGGACGCGGCCAGGTCGAACGCCCGCAACGAGTGGTTGGCCACGAACGTCGACACCGACCGGGAGGTACCGATCATCGCGGTCACCCCCCAGCGGGCCGCTGTCGCGTGCCGGCGGGCTCGTTCGACCTTCGGGAGCCCCGCGTAGGCGACGTCGCGGGCCATCGGGTGGACGAACCGCCACCGGGCCTCGTGCGCCCGCGGCGGCCGGACGAGCTGACGCTCGGTCAGCACCGCCAGCGCCCGGGTCACCTCGTCGGCGGGCCGTTCCTCGACCATCGGCAGCGCCTCGGCGGGGAACCGCCGCCCGAGCACCGCCGCCGCCCGCAGCACCGCCTTGGCGCTCGGGTCGAGATCGTCGATGCGAGCCGCGAGCACGGACTGGACCCCGGCGGGCAGCGGGCTGTCGGCCAGCGCCCCGTCCAGGACGAGTTCGGCGTGCACATGATCGTCGGTGCGTTCGGACGGGTGCAGCAGACGCCGGTCGATCAGCAGGTTGAGCAGCTCCACCAGGAAGAACGGATTGCCGTGGACCCGGGCGAGCAGATCGTCTCGGGTGCGCGGCTCCAGCGTGCGGCCACCCAGATGGTTGGTGAGCAACTGCCCGGACGCCTCGGCCCCCAACGGGGCGAGATCGATGCGGTGCACGTGCGGCAGGGTGGCCAGCCGCGGCCCCGCCCGGTCGACCAGGACCAGCAGCACCGGCCCGGCGAGCCGGGACGCGAGCCGGCTGATCGCGTCGGAGAGCTGGCTGGTCGCCCACTCCAGGTCGTCGATCACGACCAGGACCGGACCCGTGCGCGCCTGGGCGCTGAGCAGCAGCGCGACGGCCTGCACCGTCGCCTCCACGGTGCGCTCCTCGGCCTCCTCGACGTGCGAGGCGCGGGCCGCCGGGTCACCGGGAGTGGCCACGGGCCCGCCGGTGGAGCGGCGGTCCAGCGGAACCCCGAGCAGCAGCAGCAACCGATCGGCGATGCCGGCGGGCAGCCGGGCGCCGGTCAGGGGATGGGCGAGCCCGGCCACCATCGCACGCACCCGGTCGGCCACCCGGTCGAGGGAGTCACCGTCGGTGATGCGGCAGGCGTTGCGCACGACGTCAACCAGCGGCGCCAGCCCGCGTCCGTCCCCGTGGCGCACCGTGCGCCCCCACAGCACCATCGTGCGCGGGGTCGCCGCCGCCCGGTCGGACAGTTCGCTGGCCAGCCGGGTCTTGCCGATGCCGGCCTCGCCGACCAGCAGCGCCACCTGCGGCGACTGTCGCGCGACGACCTCGTCGAACAGGGCCTGCAGATGGCCGAGCTCGGCGTCGCGGCCAAGGAACGGCGCGTCGTCGGCGAGACCCGGACGTTCGACGTTGGACGGGCGCAGGCTGATCAGCTCGTAGGCGGGCACCGGCTCCCGTTTGCCCTTGAGCGCGAGATCGGGCAGCTCACGCCAGCTGGCCACGGTACGGGTCGCGCTGGCCGTCTCCCGCCCGGCGTACACCGTGCCGATCGAGGCCGCGGCGGACAGCCGGGCGGCGGTGTTCACCGTGTCCCCGATGACCGTGTAGGACAGCGCCGCCTGCACCCCGGCGAGCACCTCCCCGGTGTTGATGCCCACCCGCAGACCGAGGCGGCCCTCGGCGCTGTCACCGGCGGTGTCCTGCACCAGTCGGCGGACGGTCTCCTGCATCGCCGCCGCGGCCCGCACAGCCCGCTCCGGATCATCCTCGTGGGCGGTCGGCGCGCCGAAGACGGCCATGATCCCGTCCCCGGTCAGGTTGTCGACCCGACCGCCGACCTCGTCGATCTCGTGGGCGAGCGCGGCGAGGACCCGATCGGTCATCTCACCGACCCGCTCGGGGTCGCGGTCCTCCGCCCAGCTGGTGAAATCGGAGAGATCACCGAAGAGCACCGTGACCACGCGGCGTTCGGGGACATCCAGCGTCGCCGCCTCTGCCGAGGCGAACTCGAGCCCGCAGTGGTAGCAGAACCGCCCGCCCGGGACGGCGGCCGACCCGCAGCGTGGGCACTGCGACGGTCCGGTCAGCGGCGCGGAGATCACCATATCGCCGTCCCGGTGGGTGGGAACACGGGCTTCTGCGGCTGTGCTGGCACCTTCATCATCGGACCTTCCGCGGTGTCGGACCGCACCGGAGCCGGGCGGGTACGGCCAGGTGGGCGATACCCGCCGCGCTCCGGGAGCGGGCCCCGGGCTGGTCGCGTGACGCCGTCATCCTGCGCACGAGCGGCTCCCTCCAGCGTCAAGTTTAGTGGCCTGCGTCTCGTTTACCCGTCAGCGCGGGGTCGGATGCCCGACCGTGGTCGCATATGTCCGGGCCGGTCGGGCGGTTGGCCGGGGGGTGCGGGGGCGCCCGGGGGTGCCGCAGGGAGGCCCGAACGGGCCAGGCACGCGCAGGCGATCTCCGCCCCGTCGGCACCGGATCGTCGGGCCCGAACCGGACGGTCGGCCAACCCGGCGCACATCGCGAGGTCAGCCGGTAGGCTGCCCGGTCGCGGACCCAGGCGCCGCTTCGATCCCGATGGCCCGTTCAGGGGAGAGTGGGATGGTCCCGAAGGTAGGCGAGCTGCGCCCGCACGGATAACTCGGCGGCCAGCCACAACGCCCGGTCGGTGTCGGCGTAGACCCGACGGACCACCTCGGCGGCGTCCGCCCGCGCCGGCTCGACCCCCATCGCGGCCAGCGCCGCCCGGACCTGCTCGAGGCGTGTGTGCCGATGGGCCAGGTAGTGCCGCGCGGCGGCGCCGGCGGCGGGCAGTTCCGGGCCGTGCCCGGGCAACACCGTCGTCTCGCCGAGCTCCCGCAGCAGCCGCAGGCTGTCGAGGTAGTCGCCAAGCCGGCCGTCCGGATGGGCCACGACCGTGCTGCCCCGGCCGAGAATCGTGTCTCCGGTGAGTACCGCCGCGTCGGTGTCCGCACCGGTCAGCAGGAACGACAGCGAGTCGGCGGTGTGCCCGGGGGTGGGCAGGACGCGCAGCTCGAGGCCGGGCCGGGCCACCACGTCCCCGGCGGCGAGGCCCTCGTCGCCGAGCCGGTGCGCGGGATCAAGCGCCCGCACCGGTGCGCCCGTGCGCTGGTGCAGCGCGGCCGCACCAGCACTGTGATCAGAGTGACCGTGAGTGAGCAGAATCAGCGCGATGGGCCCGGCGGCGGCGATCGCGTCAAGATGTTCGGGCAGGTCCGGCCCCGGGTCGACCACGACGGCGCTGGTGTGCCCGGGCGCCCGCAGCAACCAGGTGTTGGTCCCGTCCAGGGTCATCGGACCCGGATTGGGCGCCAGCAGGACGGCCGCCAGCGGTGTCACCTGCCGTGGCACCCCGGCGACCGACCCCTGATCACCGGACATCCCGCCGTCGGACGTCCCCCCGCCGGGGGCGCCCACCGCCGACGAGACGCGATCGGAGGCCGGGCCATCGCAGGGCCCACCCGCACGCGACGATCGGTTGATCGGCACACCATTGGACGGCACACCAGCGGACACAGCGCTGATGTTAGTGCGATCAGCCCTCAGACGCGGGCGATGATCTCGATCTCCACCGGAGCGCCGAGCGGCAACGCGGCGACGCCGACGGCCGAGCGGGCATGCCGACCGGCATCCCCGAAGACCTCGACGAACAACTCGCTGGCGCCGTTGACCACCCCCGGTTGGGCGGTGAACCCGGCGGCGCTGGCCACGAAGCCGACGACCTTGACGATCCGGCGGATGGCATCCAGCCCGCCGGCCTCGGCCGCGACGGCGGCCAGTGCGAGCAGAGCCGCGATCCGGGCGAGCTCGGCGGCGCGCGGCGCGGTGACCTCGGCACCCACCAGACCGGCCTCGACCAGCCGGCCGTCGACCAGGGGCAGCTGCCCGGCGCTCCAGATGAGATCACCGTCGCGCACCGCCGGGACGTACGCGCCGGCCGGGGTCGCCACCGCGGGCAGGCTGAGGCCGAGGCTGGCCAGGCGCTCGCTCGGGGTCGTCACCGCTAGCCCTGGGACCTGGGCCGCTTGAAGTAGGCGACGAGCCCCTCGGGGTTGGTGGGAGCGGGAATCACCTGGACCAGCTCCCAGCCGTCCTCACCGAACGTGTCGAGGATCTGCTTGGTGTTGTGGATCAACAACGGGGCTGTGAAGTACTCCCACTTCGTCTGCATGCCACCGGACCCTAGAGCATGCGCCATCCGGCTCTCGGCTGGCTCGGCCCACGCGTACGGACGGTCACACCGACATGGGTGATACGGCCCGGCTGGCGTGGCGGTGGCCGTCGGCCCGGGTACGGTCGAGCGTGTGAGCGGCAGGCGTGGCGCGGGCGACGACGACCCAGGCGACGAGGTGTTCGTGGACGACGAGGGCGGTCCGTGGGAGCGCCGGCTGCACATCGTCACCGGCAAGGGCGGGACGGGCAAGACGACGGTCGCCGGCGCGCTCGCCGTCGCCCTGGCCACCGGCGGGCGGCGGGTCCTGCTCACCGAGGTGGAGGGCCGCCAGCAGATCGCGCAGCTGTTCGACACCCCACCGTTGCCGTACAAGGAACGCAAGGTGGCCAGCGCCCCCGGCGGCGGCGAGGTGTTCGCCCTCGCGATCGACGCGGACGAGGCGCTGCTGGAGTACCTGGAGATGTTCTACAACCTGCGCAGCGCCGGACGGGTGCTCGGCCGGCTCGGCGCGGTCGACTTCGCCACCACGGTCGCCCCCGGCGTGCGCGACGTCCTGCTCACCGGCAAGGTCAAGGAGGCGGTGAACCGCCCCGACGGCACCCGTGCCGGGGGCTTGGCCTACGACGCGGTCGTGCTCGACGCCCCGCCGACCGGCCGGATCGCCCGGTTCCTCGGGGTCACCGCGGAGGTCGCGGGCCTGGCCAAGGTGGGGCCGATCCGCGCCCAGGCGGACAGTGTGATGGCGGTGCTGCGGCCCGACCGGGCAGCCGTGCACCTGGTGACCCTGCTCGAGGAGATGCCCGTCCAGGAGACCGTGGATGGCGTCACCGAACTCACCGCGGCCGGGCTGCCGATCGGCGGGATCATCATCAACATGGCGCGTTCGCCGTTGTTGAAGGCCCGGGAGTCCCGGCAGGCCCGCCGCGGCGAACTCGACCGGGAGGAGATCGTGGCCGCCGTCAAGGAAGCTGGTCTGGAACCGACCCGCGAGCTGGTCGAGTCGCTGGTCTGGGAGACCACCCAGCACGCCGACAGGGTGGCGCTGGAGGCGGCCCAACGGGCGGAGATCCTTGCGCTGGGTCGCCCCGTGTACGAAATGCCCCTGGAGGCGGACGGGGTCGACCTCGGCACCGTCTACCGGTTCGCCGAGCTCCTGCGTGCCCAGCAGATGGTGGGCTGAGCCGGTGAGCGACAACGCAGGATCGTCCGCGGCGGAGGAACCGCCGCCCCGTCGCCCCAGCCGGCCACGAACCGCCAAACCCAGTCCCGCCGCCGCCAAGCCCGGCCCCGCCGCCAAGCCCAGCGCAGCCAGGCCCACCGCGGCAAGGACCGCCACCGAGGCGGCGGAGACCGAGGCGGCGGAGACCGAGGCGGCGCTCACCGAGCGGGCGCGACGAATCCGTCCACAACCGGTCGGGGTGCCGCTGTTCGAGGTGGACGAGATGCTCGACACCGAGCGGATCGTCGTGTGCTGCGGCTCCGGCGGGGTGGGCAAGACCACCACGGCGGCGGCGCTCGCGTTGCGGGCGGCCGAACGTGGGCGCAGTGTGGTCGTGCTCACCATCGACCCGGCCCGCCGCCTGGCCCAGTCGCTCGGCCTCACCACGCTGGACAACACCCCGCGGGAGGTCGCCGGCATCGACGAGTCCGCCGGTGGGCGGCTCGACGCGATGATGCTGGACATGAAACGGACGTTCGACGAGATCGTCCTGGCGCACAGTTCGCCCGAGCGGGCCCAGGCCCTGCTCGACAACCCCTTCTACCAGACGTTGTCGTCCTCCTTCGCCGGAACGCAGGAGTACATGGCGATGGAGAAACTCGGCCAGCTCGACGCGAGCGACGAGTGGGACCTGATCGTCGTCGACACCCCGCCGACCCGGTCGGCGCTGGACTTCCTGGACGCGCCGACCCGGCTCGGCACGTTCCTCGACGGCCGTCTGCTACGCGTTCTGCTGGCCCCGGCGAAGGCCGGCGGCCGCGCGTACGCGAAGGTGCTCGGCGCGGGTATCGGGATGTTCACCCGGGTGCTGACGAAGGTGCTCGGCGCGCAGCTGCTCACCGATCTGAGCGTGTTCGTCGCCGCGCTCGAGACGATGTTCGGCGGTTTCCGCGCCCGGGCCGACCAGACCTACCGTCTGCTCGGCGAACAGGGCACGTCGTTCGTGGTGGTCGCCGCGCCCGAGGCGGCGGCGCTGCGGGAGGCGTCCTACTTCGTCGACCGGCTCGACGCCGACGGTATGCCGCTGGCCGGGCTGGTGGTCAACCGGACACATCACAGCGATGCCGGGACGCTCACCGCCGAACGCAGCCTCGCCGCCGCCGAGAACCTCGACGAACACGGGGAGCATCCGTTGGCGGCTGCGGTCCTGCGCATCCATGCGGAGCGGGCGCGGCTGGCCGACCGGGAGGCGCGGCTGCGGGAGCGGTTCACCAGCGCTCATCCGGACACCCCGCTGGTCGAGGTCGAGGCGCTGGCGGAGGATGTGCACGATCTCGACGGCCTGCGGGAGATCGGCTGCGCTCTCGCGCGGGTGGAGTAGCGGGGTAGCGCGGTAACGGCGGTGCTGGTCCGCGCCGGGACGTCGTTGTCCTCGGACGGAACCGGGAAGCGGATGGCGTTGGGCCAGGCGGAGCGGCCCGAAGCTACCCGGCGGAGGCTGACCGGTGGTCGGCCTGGGCGTCCGCGAGCAGCTTGCGCCAGGACGTGACGTCCGGACGGCGACGAAGCAGCGCACGGCGCTCTCGTTCGGTCATACCGCCCCAGACACCGAACTCGACGTGGTTGTCGAGGGCGTCGGCGAGGCACTCGGTGCGGACGGCGCAGCCGAAGCACCGGGTCTTCACCCGGTTCTGGGCGGCGCCCTGGACGAACAGCTCATCCGGGTCGAGGTCGCGACAGGCGGCGTGCGCCGTCCAGTCGCCGTCGACGGTGGAGCCCACCAGGGGGTTCGGGTTGGCACGAAGGGGACTGACGGCGGGGGCCAGGCTTCTGGTCATGCCACCTGCCTTTCTTCTCGAGGCCGGGTCAGGGGTCCCGTGCGGGTGGTGACGTGGCGTTGACCCGAAACCGTACGGAGTGGCGTGGCCACGGCCCAGACCCCACACGGATGGTTGTCCAAATGACTAGTCCGGGCCATTGATCCGGATCGCTACGGTAGTGCGTTCTGTGGCAGCCAGATGTCCGTTGCGTGACAGGCCGATGCCGGCACCGCGCGGAGGGTGCGTTCGCCATCCGGTCCTGCCTGGCCGGAAACACGACTCGGCCCACGAGCCCGCCTCGGGATGATCATCGGGGGGAACCCCGTCGGACGGCCCGCCGGATCTGGTTGATGTGGATGTCGTCACTCTGGTCCCGGGCACGCCTTGGTGGCCCCGGCGAGCCCCGACTGTCAGGAGTGCGCCTGCCCAGGTCAGGGCGATTTGGGCAGCTCCACCGGGATGCTCCTCCATAGTTGTACCGGTCTGTGGGTACCCGCCGGGCGCCGTTGATCAGATGTTGGCCCGTATGCTGCGACTGGTGTCCCGGCCTGGCTGGACGGAGGTCCGCCGATGAGCACGCCCCCCGGGCCCCCGGCGCCCGACGGGCCCGCACGGCGGCTTTACCGTCCCGGTTTCGGGGCCGACGGCCCGCTGGCCGGGCGTCGCCGTCCGGTGACCTTCTGGGCCCGCCGCCTGTCCGGCGTGGGTCTGCTGAGCGTGCTCTGCGGCGTCCTCGTCGGCATGCTGGCGCTGCCCGTGGTCGGCGCGGTCGGACTGACCGCCAAGCACAGCGCCGACGACTTCCTCGACCTGCCGGAGAACCTGGTGGTGCGGCCGCTGGCGCAGGCCTCCCGCATTCTGGACGCCCGCGGCAACCTGGTCGCCGTGCTCTCCGGCGAGCAGGACCGTGAGGTCGTCTCGCTCGGCCGGGTGCCCCAGGTGATGCGCCGGGCCATCATCGACATCGAGGACTCGCGCTTCTACGAACACGACGGGCTCGACTACAAGGGCCTGGCCCGCGCCTACCTGACCAACCGGGAGAACGGCTCGGTGACCCAGGGCGGGTCCACCCTGACCCAGCAGTACGTCAAGAACGTCCTGCTGATGTCGGCCACCACCGACGCGCAGCGCCGCGCCGCCACCGAGCAGACGGTGCACCGCAAGCTGCGGGAGGCCCGCTACGCGCTCTACCTGGAAGCGCACCTGAGCAAGGACGAGATCCTCGAGCGCTATCTCAACATCGCCTATTTCGGGGACGGCGCCTACGGCATCGAGGTGGCCGCCCGGCACTACTTCAACGTGGACGTCGAGAAGCTCACCCTGGCCCAGGCGGCGCTGCTCGCCGGCCTGGTGAAGAACCCGACCGCCTACAATCCGGTGCTGCATCCGCAGGCCGCCGTGGCGCGGCGCAACATCGTTCTCGACCGGATGCGCGAGCTGCACCACATCAGCGACGCGGAGTTCCACGCGGCCCACGACAGCCCGCTGGTGCTCGACCGTCCGGCCCGCTCGGCCGACCCGTGCGCCGACTCCGGCGCCCCGTTCTTCTGCGCCCTGGTGCGCCAGCAGCTGCTGAACGACCGGACCTTCGCCCCGACCGAGGAGGATGCCCGCAGGCTGCTGTTCGAGGGCGGCCTGACCATCACCACCACGCTGGAGCCGGTCGCCCAGCAGGCGGCGCAGTCAGCGGCGACCGAGGTCATCCCGGTCGGCAACCGGGTCGCGGCCGGCGTCGTGACGATGCAGCCCGGCACCGGCCAGGTGCTGGCCGTCGCCGAGAACCGGGAGTACGGCCCCACCGCCGACGGGCTGGTGTCGAGCCTTTCCACCGACTTCGTGCACACGAAGGAGGTCTATCCGGTCGACGAGGACTCGTTCAGTCCCGGATCGACCTTCAAGGTGTTCACCCTCATCTCCGCGCTCAAGGCCGGAATGCCCCTCTCGACGACGCTGCACGCGCCGATCTGCTACCAGTCGAAGGTGTTTCCGAACCCGCAGCCGAAGAACATGTACTGCAACGCCGACCCCAGCGAGGACGGCTTCTACTCGCTGACCACGGCGACGTGGAACTCGGTCAACACCTACTACATCCAGCTCGCCGAGAAGCTCGGCGTGCTGCGCACCGCGCAGATCGCCCGGGACATGGGCGTCACGTCGTGCCGTATTCGTCCGCACGGCAACAGCGATCCCGAGTGCAGGGGGGTCGACGGCATCAGCTCGGCCGACGGCTCGGCGATCCTCGGCTCCAACGAGATCAGCACCCTCGACCTCGCGACCGCCTACTCCACCCTCGCCGCCCGTGGCCGCAAGTGCGCGCCGCGCACCGTCACCGCCATCAGCCAGCGGATCGGCGGTGCCGACCGGCCGCTGCCGTTCAACGCCGGGGCAGCCTGCGAGCAGGTCCTCGACCCGAAGATCGCCGACACGGTCAGCTCGGTACTCGAAGGTGTCATCAGCCACGGCACCGCCAGCGGCAACGCCCAGATCGGCCGGCCGGCCGCCGGCAAGACCGGTACCGCCGAGGGCTTCAGCACCGCCTCGTTCGCCGGCTACATCCCGCAGTTGGCCACCGCGGTCACCCTCGCCGACCCGCGCGGTCCGACCGCCCACCCACTGACCGGTGTGTTCGGCCGCAACGTGTTCGGCGGTGGCTACCCGGCCCAGATCTGGGCCCGCACGATGACCCGAACCATCGACGGTCTCGGTCTCCCGGTGGCGCCACTGCCGCCCGAGGACGGCACCCAGCCGCAGGTACCCACCAGGCCGGTGCCCAACGTCGTCGGCCAACCGCAGGCGGTGGCCGAACAGATCCTCGTCCAGCAGGGCTTCCACGTGTCCGCGCAACCCGTCGTCTGGCCTGGCCAGCCGGGAATCGTGGTGGCCACGACGCCGCCGGCCGGCAGCGTCGTGTCCCTGAACACCGAGATCCGCCTGGCCATCTCCGGCGGCCTGACCGGCGCCCCCGTCCTGCCCGGCGGCTCCCCGCCCGGTGGCATCGGACTCGGCGGCGGTCAGCCGGCCGCGGTCACCCCGGCGGTCGGTGACAACGGCCTGGCCGGAATCCTGGCGCAGCTGTTCCCCCGGACCCCGCTCGGGGCCCGCACCTTCGCCAACACCGCCGAACCGGCGCTGAGCCCCGAGCGGCGATCCCGCCGCCCCTGATCGCCCCAGCCCCTGGTCGGTCAGGGGAGATCAGGTGTTGGCGAGGCGGGCCTTCACCAGCGCGGCGACCCGGCCGCCCGTGGCCCGGCCGTCGACGGCGGTCTGCACCGCCTTCATGGCGGGGCCGATGGCCCGCGGCCCGCTCAGGCCCAGCTCGCCGAGCACCCGGTCGATGATCGCGGTCAGTTCGTCGTCGCCGAGTTCCTGGGGCAGGTAGGCGGCGAGCACCTCACCCTCGGCGCGTTCCCGTTCGGCGGCCTCGCTGCGGCCGGCGGCGGCGAAGGCCTCGGCGGCCTCGCGGCGCTTCTTCACCTCGCGAGCCAGTACCCGCAGGACCTCCGCGTCGTCGAGGGCGCGGGCCGTGTCGCCGGCGACCTCGACCTCCTTCACGGCGGTGAGGGTGAGGCGCAGGGTGGCCGTCCGCAGTTCGTCGCGGGACTTCATCGCGGACGTCAGATCGCCACGCAGCCGCTGCTGCAGCGATCCCGGTTCGGTGCGCTGGCCTGGCTCCGGGGGGGTACTCATAGTGCGCCCAGCCTATGGGGCGCACCGGCGGCCTGGTCAGCTCCGACCACACGACGACGACGGTGGTCTCGGATCGGCGGCATCGGCGAGGCCCACCGGCCGCCGCGGCGAGCGGGATGAGACGGTGGAACGCCGCTGGCCACCCCCGGGCATAGCCCGAAGGTGCCAGGCGGGCATGGATCCGCGCGACGGCGGGGGTCCCCGAATGTGTGCTCCCCCTGGGAAGGTCTGGTCTGGATGCGTGGTGTGCCGATGGGTGTGGGCGTGACCGCGGGCATGGGCGTGGGCGTGCTGGCCTACGGTGCGCTGGTCGAGCGCACCGCGTACACGCTGCGTCGGGTGTCGGTTCCGGTGCTGGCGCCGGGCACACCCGCGCTGCGGGTGCTGCACCTGTCGGATCTGCGGGTCACGGTCGGTCAGCGCGGCAAGCTGGCGTGGCTGGGCGATCTCGCCCGGCTCGTCCCCGATCTGGTCGTGCTGACCGGGAACCTGGTGTGCGCGGACGAGGCCCGTGATCCGCTGCTGGCCGCGTTGGAACCGTTGTTCTCCTTCCCGGGCTGCTTCGTGCCCGGGACCCACGACCACCGTGCGCCCACACCGGGTGGCCCGCTCGGCCGCCCGGGCGGTGGCACCCCGGCCGAGCCGCGGGGCCGCGAGCTGGACTGGCCGACGCTGGCCGCGAAGCTCGTCGCGGCCAGCGGATGGCGGGATCTGACCAACACCCGGGCGGTCGCCGATGTCGGCGGGCTGCGGCTGGACCTGCGCGGTGTGGACGACGCCGGACTGCGCCGCGATCGCCTGGAGGCGGTGGCGGGCCCACCCCGGGCGGGCACCGACCTGGCGATCGGGCTGTCGCACACCCCGCGGCCGCGGGTCCTCGACGCGTTCGCGGCCGATGGTGTGCGGCTCGTGCTGTCCGGCCACACCCTGGGGGGGCAGATCCGCCTGCCGGGGATCGGTGCCCCGGTGGCCAGCGCCGGCCTGGCGCGGTCCCGGGTCCGGGGGCTGTCCCGGCAGGTCAGCGGTGGCACCGAGAGCTGGCTGCATGTCTCGCCGGGCCTGGGGACCTCACCGTTCGCGCCGATCCGCCTGGGCTGTCGGCCGGAGGCGACGCTGCTGGGGCTGGTTCCGCGGGTGATCTGACGAATCGGGACGGCCCGACCCGTCGCGAGCCCCGTCGCGTCGGGTATGCTTCTGTTCGGTCGCGGGGTGTGGCGCAGCTTGGTAGCGCGCTTCGTTCGGGACGAAGAGGTCGTGGGTTCGAATCCCGCCACCCCGACCAGGGTCAGGGGCATGATCAGATATTTGGATCATGCCCCTGACGCATGTCCGGTGGCGGTGCGCGGGGCGTCCGCGGCAGTGAGGGCCGGGCGGGCGGCCTCCGGTGGCCTCGTCCTGGTGGGGTGGTGTGGGGTGATGGGCACCGCATTCGTGTGGCCACATCGGGCATTTCGTGACGACCTGGACGTCCGGCGATGGCCGGAGGCGGGTGTTCTACCGTGTACCCAACTCAGCCGAGTTCCATGATCGATCTGACCATGATCGACCAATGTGTCCAGGGCGTTAGGATCGCACGATGGAAAAGGGAAAGCGGGAGACTGTGGCCAAATACCGTCGAGTGGTCGTAAAACTGAGTGGTCGGGCGATTGCCGGTTCCGCCGAATTCGGTTTCGACTCCAACGCGTTGGAACACCTTGCCCGGGAAATCATCGCCGTCCGCCAGTCCGGCGTCGAGGTGGCCATCGTCGTGGGCGGGGGGAACCTGTTCCGCGGCAACCAGTCGGACCGGTGGGGTATCGACCGGGTCGAGGCCGACAACATCGGCATGCTCGGCACGGTGATCAACAGCCTGCTCCTGCGCGGCAAACTGACCGCACTCGGTGAGGACAACCTGCGGGTGATGACGGCGGTTCCGGTGCCCGCGGTGGCCGAACCGTACATCCGGCTGCGTGCTGTGCATCTGCTGGAAAAGGGTGCGACCGTCATTCTCGCCTGCGGCAACGGCCAGCCCTTCCTCACCACCGACTATCCGGCGGTCCAGCGGGCCCTGGAACTTGGCGCGGACGCCGTGCTCGCGGCCAAGGACGGCGTCGACGGGGTCTATGACAGCGACCCGAAGCTCAACCCGAACGCGGAGCGGTTCTCCCATCTCAGCTACGACGAGGTGATCAGCCGTGGGCTGCGGGTGATGGATCAGTCCGCGTTCATCCTGGCCCGGGACTTTGGTATCCCGCTGCATATCTTCGACATCGAGCAGCAGGGCGCGATGACCGCGATCTGTCGCGGCGAGCACCGCGGCACCGTCATCACCGGTTCCGCCCCCGAGGACGGCGTGGCTGGTGCGGACGCCGCCGTGATGGCCGGTTCCGCCGAATCGGTGGGCTGAGCGCCCGGTCAGACCCCTGGGGACCCGACCGGGCGGCCGCCCACCCGGCGTCTCGACGCGCCCCGACGCGCCTCGTCGCTCAGGCCCGGGCCAGATCAGGCCTGAGCGCTCGGACGGCCCGGAAGGTCGATCAGGTGCGGGTGGTCGATCAGGTACAGGTGTAGCTGAGGGCGGAGGAGGTGTCCGTCGCCCGGGCATTGTTCGCGGTGGCGGTGGTGACGGTCTTGAACTGGTTCTGACCGGCGAACGCGCACGGAACGGTCGCGCTTTCGCCGATGCCGGCACCGCCCCAGAACGACTTGCTCACCGGCTCACCGACGTTCGTCCACTTTCCGTTCGCGTACTTCTTCAGCTGGTTGCTGATCGTCATCGATCCGGTGTACCAGCTGTCGCAGACGACGGTGCCGTTGCCGGAGATGGTGGACCCGACGATCGACCCGCTGCCAGTGGGCGGCAGGGCGGAGACGCTGCAGCCGGTTCCGGGCAGGGCCGCCGTGGCGGATGCCGGTGTGGCGGTTCCGATGAAGGCCACCGCCACGGTGCCCGTGGCGCCGATGGCTGCGGTCCGCAGAGCTGTGCGGGTACGGGGCACGGGTTCCTCCTGATGAATGCCGGTACTGCGGGAACACAGCACTGCGGGAATGCGGCACTGCGGGAATGTGGCGCCGCGGGAATGCGGCGCTGGGGGTGGAAGGTCGGCGGTTCAGCCGCGTGGGCCGCCCTGGCCGTGGGTGTAGGTGTAGGTGCGGGTCAGGGGCTGCGGCGGGCCGAAGAAGGTGCTTATGGTGGTGAGGCCGTGCTGGTCGAACGTGGCGACGTCCAGACCGGCGAGTACGACCTGGCCGATGCTGTCGCGCAGCCCCCACTCCCAGCGGGCCCGATCATGGTGGACGTCCACGGCGCTGACCCGCACCGGCCGGTGCCCGGGATACGGCCCGAGGAACTCCCCGATCAGCGCGCTGAGCGCGTCGACGCCGACCGCGGCGCCCAGTGGGTTCGCGTAGCTCACCTGGTCGGCGCAGCAGCCGGCGAGCAGGCGGGTGCGGGTGTCCGGATCAGGCTGCGCCCAGGCGGTGTACAGGCGGTCCGCGAGCCCGTCCACCCGCGTCTGGACGGAGGCGGGCCCGGTCGCGGCGCCGAATCCGAGGCCGGTCATGGCGCCGGTCGTCGGGCTGGTCATGAGGCGAACCTGCGGCGGACCTGGGCGCGCTGCAGCTTGCCGGAAGGCGTCTTCGGCAGCGAACCGGGCGGCAGCACGATCACCGGATGCGGGGTCACACCGAGTGCGGCGCGCACCTCGTCCGCGACAGCCTGGCGCAGCGTCTCATGGTCATCGCCGTGGGTCTCGACGGCGACGGCCAGGCCCTCACCGGCGGGCGGGCCCGGCCGTGGGGCGGCGAAGGCGACGATGTTCCCGGCTCGGGCGCCCGGTGCCCGGGCGGCCGCCCGCTCCACGTCCTCGGGATAGATGTTGCGACCACCGAGGATGATCACATCCTTGTGTCGGCCGCAGACAACCAGTTCCGCGTCGGTGAGGTAGCCGAGGTCACCGGTCGCGAGCCAGCCGTCCGGGTCGGCGGGTGGGGCGCTGTCCGGTGACTGGTCGTGGTACGAGGCGACCGAGGTGCCCCGGACCTGCACCTCGCCGACGGTGCGGGCGGGCAGTTCCACGTCGGTGTCGGGATCGACGACACGGATCGACAGTCCGGCGATCGGCTCGCCCAGCAGCACCAGCCGCCGGGTCCGGGTCCGGCCACCGGCTGTGGGATCCTCCGGGCCCGTCTGCTCCAGCGGGTCGTTTGGACGTGCGATGCCGGCGGCGAGGGCGTCGGCGTCGACGTGGTCGTAGCGGGCGCCGCGGCCGAGGTCGGAGAAGGTCACCGCGACGGTCGCCTCGGCCAGCCCGTACGCCGGCATGAAGGCCTCCGGATGGAAACCGTGCTCGCCCGCGGCGGCCAGGAAGTCGTCCACGGCGGCCGGGTCGATCGGCTCGCCGCCGCACAGGGCGTAGGCGAGGCAGGACAGGTCGAGCCGCGGACCGGTGCGCAACAGCCGGGCGGCGACAGCGTAGGCCGAGCCGGGTCCGACGGTGGTGGTGGCACGGTGATGGGAGATCTGCTGCATCCAGCTGGCCGGCCGGGCGAGGTAGTCCGCCGGGCTGGAGAGCAGGGTGTCGCAGCGTCCGCAGGCCAGCGGCAGGATGAGACCGCCGATCAGCCCCATGTCATGCGACAGCGGCAGCCAGGACAGCATCCGTCCGTGCACCGCCTCGTGGCCGGTCGCGACCCGGATGCCCTCGATGTTCGCCGCGAGGTTGCCGTGGCTGATCCGGGCGATCTTCGGCGCGCCGGTCGTGCCGCTGGTGAGCTGCAGGATCGCCGGGTCCTCGGGGCTGAGCGTGGGCGGCCGCCACGGCGCGCTCGGCTGGGCGTCGACGACCTCGGCCAGCGACGCCACGATCCCGCCACCGCCGGACAGCGCCGCAATCGCCTGTTCCCAGGGGGCACCGACCAGCACCAGCGGGTCGCCGAGGGCGTCGAAGCGCTCCCGGGAGTCGGCCAGGTAGCGGGCCAGGTCCACGGTGCGCGCCGGTGTCGGGGCGAGCGTCACACTGGCGCCGGCGAACCAGGCGGCCATCGCCGCGGTCACCGTGGCCCGGCTGGTCGAGGCGAGCAGCACGACCGGCCGCCCCGGGCGCACCCCACGTTCCTGGAGCCCGGCGGCGACCCGGCGGGCATCGTCGTGCAGCACGGCCCAACCGACCCGTTCACCGCCGTCCGGCGCGAGGAACGTGACACCGTTCGGACCCGCGCTCGCGCGTTTCATGCGATCCAGCAGATACACCATGGTTGCCGGCTTTCCTTGGACGGATGGGCAGGCGTCGTGCGGTTGTTCGGCGGCCCGCGCGGACGTTCGCGATCAGGGGCCGGCGGCTCGTCCGGTCAGCCTGTCCAGATGTTCCGGGTAGGCGGCCAGGATCAGACGGTCCCAGTAGCGACCGTGATAGTAGTCATGTCCGCGCAGACGACCCTCAAGTTCGAGCGCACCGCCCGCCGCATTCGCCCGGTCGGCGCCGGAGAACTGCGGGTAGTTGAATTCTGGGAGCTCGAAGTACAGTTTTCGAAAAGGCCAGATATCAAAGATGTAACGAACGAAGAGGTTCAGGGCCTCGACCGCGAGCCCGGAGCCGGTGTAGTCCGCCGACACGGCCGCGCCGACATACGCGAACCCGAGGGTGAACTCCGGGTTGTAGCAGATCGCGTGCCCCACCGGCCGGCCCGTCTCGACCGACTCGATCACGAACTGCGTCAGCACACCCTGCCACAGCTCCTGCTCGAACTGCGGGTAGGACGGCACCGAACCCCGGTAGCGCCAGCGGAAGCCGACGTCCGGCGTGACGGCCAGCTCGTACAGGAACGGCGTGGATGACGGCAGGACCGGCATCAGCCGCAGGAACCGCCCGGCCAGGCACGGCGCCGGCACCGGCATGGACGCCGGATTCTCCCCGGTCTCGATCGCCCGGACGGGGTCGCCGGAAACGGCCGCTCGGGTGGCTGCCCGCGGGGTGGACGAGGCGGCATCGGCGGCCTGGCCGGCACGATAACTGCCGTACAACTCGCCGATGGTCTCGATCTCCAGCCAGTTGGCCTCGGAGATGTCGGTACCGAGCTCCGCGACGAAAAGACACAGATCAAGCAGGCGGAAGGAATCAAGGCCGAGATCGGCGTGCAGTCGGCTGTCGGCGGTCACCGCTGAGCCGGAAAGACCGAGGCGGCGGGCGACAAGCTGTTCGAATTCGTCCGGTCGGAGCATGATACCTGTTCTGCGGGAACGTAAGGCAAAACGTCAGGACGATTTCGGCCGGGTGGGGTGCCGCTGACGTTAGCAAGGGAGCCGAACGGCCGCAATTTCGCTGACCCGTTTCGGCTAACGCGCCCGGTCGGACCAGGGCCGAAGGGCTGCCCCTTCGGGTGCCACACCGCCGCCCCGGGCCTGGTATGTCAGAGCCGGGGTATCCCAGCCCCGGGTATCCCGGGCTCGGGGCCCGGGCGGCGGCTCTCGCGTGTGGCGGCGCCCCCGGAGTTCGGCTTCGCGGCCTGGCTCCGGGGGCGGGCGGGATCAGTAGGAGCGGGCGATCAGGGCGACGAGCTCGTCGGCGGGGGTGCCGGGAGCGGGGATCTCGCCGTCGGCGGTCTGCAGGCAGCGAACGGTGAGCGCGTCCTCGGCGAGGCGTGCCTCGCCCTCCTCGCCCACGGCGGACCAGGGAATGCGGGCGAAGCCGGTGGCCGCCGCCGCGGCGGCGTCGGCGATGGTGGTCACATCCGCGGTGCGCTGCTCGCGCAGCGCCACGGCCTCGGCGTACAGGCCGGCCTGGACCTCGTCAAGCGCGGCCGACACGCGAGTGGCGACCTCGGCGAGCGGGACGGGGGTCTTCACCGAGGTGTCTCGGCGCACGACGGTGACGGTGCCGGCGGCGAGGTCACGCGGACCGACCTCGACCCGGACGGGCATGCCCTTGATCTCGGCGTCGGTGACCCGCCGACCGAAGGACAGGCCCGGCCGGGCGTCGAGCCGCACGCGCAGGCCGGCGTCGGTCAGCGACGAGACGAGCTCCCGGGCGGCGGCCACCACCGCCTCGTCGTCGCGCACGGGCAGGACGATGACCTGGGTGGGTGCCAGCCGCGGCGGGACGCGCAGGCCACCGTCATCACCATGCGCCATGATCAGGCCGCCGACCATGCGGGTGGAGCAGCCCCAGGAGGTCGTCCAGGCCAGGTGGCGGGCGCCGTCGGCACCGAGGTAGTCGATGTCGAAGGCGCGCGCGAAGTTCTGACCGAGCTCGTGGCTGGTGGCCATCTGCAGCGCCTTGCCGTCGCCCATCATGCCTTCGCAGGTCATGGTGTTCGTCGCGCCGGCGAACCGCTCACGGCGGGTCTTGACCCCGACGAGCACCGGGATCGCGAGCACGTTGGTCAGGAAGTCGCGGTAGACCTCCTGCGCGATCCGCCGGGCGTAGGCGGCCGCGTCGGCCTCGTCGGCGTGCGCGGTGTGCCCTTCCTGCCAGAGGAACTCGCTGCTGCGCAGGAACAGCCGCGGCCTCAGCTCCCAGCGCACCACATTGGCCCACTGATTGAGCAACAACGGCAGGTCGCGATAGCTCTGGGTCCACTTGGCCAGATACTCGCCGATGACGGTCTCGCTGGTGGGCCGCACGACGACAGGTTCCTCGAGCTCCTTGCCGCCACCGATGGTGACGACCGCGAGCTCGGGGCTGAAGCCCTCGACGTGCTCGGCCTCCCGGCGCAGATAGCTCTCCGGGATGAACAGCGGGAAATAGGCGTTCTGGGCACCGGCGGCCTTGATCCGGGCGTCGACCTCGGCCTGCATCCGTTCCCACAGGGCGTAGCCGTACGGTCGGATCACCTGCGTGCCGCGGACGGGGCCGTTCTCGGCCAGTTCGGCCTTGGCGAGCACATCCTGGTACCAGCGCGGAAAGTCGGTTGCCCGGGGGGTGAGTACAGCCACCCGTCCACGATATTGCCTGGGCCCGACAGTTCCGCGCCGGGACGGTCCGGCGCCGCGCTGGTCGGGCGCCGGCGGCGTCCTCACCGCGGCGTCGGCTCCTCCGGCGAGCTGCGGGGCGGCTCGCGAAAGACCAGCGAGACGTCGACGTCGCCGTGATGGCTGATCAGGCTCGCGGCCGGCGGGACCAGGATCATCGCGGTCGTCAGGTCGGCGGCGGTGGCACCGGGCGCGAGGGTCAGCTCGTGCCGCACGGCCGGCCCGTCGTCGACGGTGACCACCTCGGCGAGCGTCGGGGGGCGTCCCCCGAAGCCTGGGCGGGGCTCGGGCAGCAGATCGTCGCTGTCGAGAGTGTTCATCTTCGGGCTGTCCTCCGGTGCGTCGATCGAGTGGGCAGGGGCGGCGCGGGGTGGGACGACAGGTGACGCGGGTGACGCGGGTGACGAGGGTGGTGCGGGTGGTGCGGTCGACCCCGCGATGGTGGTCCTTGCGTGGTCGACGGGATACTCCTGGCGATCCTGGCCGGGGGGTGATCCGGCGGGTCGAACCGCTGGATATCCCTGCGATACTGTCAGCAACCTCGATGTTGCTTGACAGCAAATCACGGGAGAGCTGTGCTGGCTACGGGAGATCTGGGGACGGATCGGACGTCGGGTAACCGTGGCCGAACATCCTGATCATCTGCGTAGCGGCGCGCGTGGCTTGGCCGCTTCGCCGGCTGCATCCCACTGTGTGGCCGGGCGCAGTAGGTCAGGCCAGGGCAGGTGGCACGTGGATGAACATTCGCCGCTGTCGGAACATCCGGTGCGACCGTCTCGATGACCTTCGTCGATTCCGAAATGCCACATTTAGGACGTTCCGCTGTTCATGCGCTCTTCTCGGAGCCACTCGGCGGACACCGTGGCCATCTCGTCAGCGAGCCGGCCATGCCTGGTCGTGCGGGTTGATCTCCAGTTGGGATCACTTTTCGCAATATTGTCGACACACGCCGTCGTAAGTAGGAGGGGTTTCGAGGGGTCAACGGGTCGCAAATCCTCCGACATGGATGTGTTCTGGTTGGTGACTGGTTGGCGTATGCGCCTGTTCATCTTTCGTTCATCCCGAATCGCTTCGATTCTCGCCGGCACCCCGGTCCGGGGGGCGGACGACATTCGGCGCCGGGCTCGGCGTTGGGACGAAGGGTTGCTTGTGAAGCTAGGCAAGCGTCAGGCCGCGGTCGGGGCCGCGATGGTCGCGCTGCTCACCGTGGCAGCGTGTGGAACTGACGACAACAACGACGCGGGTGGCACCACCGAGGCGTCGGCGAGCGCCAGCGCGATCGCCTGCGCCAAGGGCTCGATCACCGGGTCGGGCTCCTCCGCGCAGAAGAACGCCGTCGACGAGTGGGTGAAGGCGTACCAGGACGCCTGCTCCGGCGCGACGATCAACTACCAGTCGACCGGCTCCTCGACCGGTCGTCAGCAGTTCATCTCCAAGCAGGTCACCTTCGCCGGCTCCGACTCGGCGCTCAAGGACCAGCAGAAGACCGATGCCGACAAGCGCTGCGCGCCCGGCACCGCGGTCGACCTGCCGATGGCTGTCGGCCCGGTCTCGCTGATGTACAACCTGTCCGGTGTGAAGGACCTGCAGCTGTCCGCCGAGACGCTGGCCGGGATCTTCTCCGGCAAGATCACCAAGTGGGATGACGCGGCCATCAAGGCGGAGAACAGCGGCGCCTCGCTGCCGTCCGCCACGATCGCCACGGTGCACCGTTCCGACGGCTCCGGCACGACGGACAACTTCACCAAGTTCCTCAAGGGCGCGGGCGGCAGCGCCTGGACGTTCGACTCCGGCTCCGACTGGAAGGCCCCGGGCGGCCAGGGTGCCAAGGGCTCGGACGGCGTCACCTCCACGGTGAAGTCGACCGAGAACTCGATCGGCTACGCGGAGCTCTCCTACGCGGAGAACGCCGGCCTGTCCACGGTCAAGGTCAAGAACGCCGCCGGCGAGTACGTCGCGCCGAGCACCGAGGGCGCCTCCCTGGGCCTTGGCACCGCCAAGATCGCGGATGGCGACGACCTCAAGCTGACCTTCGACTACACGACCGCCACCAAGGGTGCCTACCCCGTGTACCTGGTGACCTACGAGATCGCCTGCACCTCCGGCCTGCCGGCCGAGGAGGCCGCGCTGGTCAAGTCCTTCCTGACCTACACCGCCTCGGACGCGGCCCAGAAGTCGATCGGTGACCTCGGCTACGCGCCGCTGCCCGACGCCGTCGCCAGCAAGGTCCGCGCGGTCATCGCGAAGCTCGCCTGAACCACCGCACCGCCTGAACCACCGCACCACCGCACCACCTGACCGGCCCGGTCGAACCCGCGGTGGGGACATCGCGCCCCACCGCGGGTTCGTCGGCGTATCTAGGAGAGGACCATGACGACGGAGCCGGACAGCTCGGCGCAGTCCGCCGAGCAGCGGGGGGCCGCTTCGGCGACGGTCCCGCCGACAGACGACCCGGTCGGGGCCCCCGCGAGCGGGCCCACCAGCACCGGGTCGGACCAGCCTGATCACGATCCGGCCGCGTTCACCCGGCCCGCGCCCACGACCACCGGCAAGGCCGCGGTCGGCAAGGCGGACGTGGCCTTCAAGAACCTCACCCGGGCCGCCGGCCTCGGACTGCTCGCCCTGATTGTCGCGATCGCGCTGTTCCTGGTGCTGCGGGCGACGCACGCACTCGGCGAGAACGACGGGAACTTCCTCAGCACGCAGGAGTGGTTCCCCAACCAGGACCCGCCGAAGTTCGGTGTGGCCGCGCTGCTGTTCGGCACGATCGTCACCGCCGCCATCGCGATGATCATCGCGGTGCCGGTGGCCGTCGGGATCGCGTTGTTCATCACCGTCTACGCGCCGCGACGGCTCTCCTCGCCGCTGGGCTACATCGTCGACCTGCTGGCCGCGGTGCCCAGCGTCGTCTACGGCCTGTGGGGCCTGCTCGTGCTCGCCCCGCACATGAAGGGCATCCAGCTCTGGCTCAGCGACTACCTCGGCTGGATTCCGCTGTTCAGCGCCGACTCGGTGGGCCGTTCGTTCTTCGTCGCCGGTGTCGTGCTCGCGATCATGATTCTGCCGATCGTCGCGGCACTGTCGCGTGAGGTGTTCCTCCAGGTGCCCACCGCGCACCGGGAGGCGGCCCTGGCGCTGGGCGCCACCCGCTGGGAGATGATCCGCACGGCGGTGCTGCCGTACGGCAAGCCCGGTGTGATCAGCGCGTCGATGCTGGGGCTTGGCCGGGCGATGGGCGAGACGATCGCCGTCGCGCTGGTCCTGCCCGCCTCGTTCAAGATCTCCTGGAACTGGCTGGAGCCGGCCGGGAACACCATCGCGGCCAACGTCGCGAACGGCTGGGGCGAGGCCAACGACATCGGACGTGGCGCACTGATCGCGTCCGGTCTGGTGCTGTTCGTCGTCACGATGATCGTCAACATCATCGCGCGGGCCATCGTGGCGCGTCGCCGTGACTTCTCCGGGAGCTCCGCATGAGCACCGCGACCGTTCCCGAGCCCACCGTTCCCGGGCCCGCCAACCCCGGCGAGGACCGGCTGAACCTGCGCGGCGAGACCCTGCCCCGCTTCGTGCCGCCGGTGGTCGCCGCCGGCTCGCTGGTCGTCGCCCTGCTGATCTATCTGCTGACGCCGATGGACAGCGAGATCCAGATCGTGCTGATGGCCGCCCTGATCTTCGTGGTGGCGATGACCGCGATCTCCACCAGGGTGGAGGGCCGCCGCCGGGCCCGTGACCGGTTCGCGACCACCCTGGTCTACGGCACCTTCCTGCTCGCGCTGATTCCGCTGGTCGCGGTGCTCGCCAGCGTGATCAGCAAGGGTGCGAGCCGGCTCGACATCTCCTTCCTGACCCATTCGATGAACGGCATCGGTGCCCGCGACTCCGGTGGTGGCATCTACCACGCGATCATCGGAACGGTCGAGCAGGTGCTGATCGCCAGCGCCATCGCGGTGCCGTTCGGTCTGCTGGTCGCGATCTACCTGGTGGAGTACGGTCGCGGTCGGATCAGCCGGACGATCAGCTTCTTCGTGGACGTCCTCACCGGCCTGCCCTCGATCATCGCCGGTCTGTTCGTCCTGGCGTTCTGGATTCTGGCGCTCGGCCAGGGCTTCTCCGGTTTCGCCGGTTCACTGGCCCTGGTCGTTCTGATGATCCCGACGGTGGTGCGTTCCGCCGAGGAGATGCTCAAACTCGTCCCGAACGAGTTGCGTGAGGCCGGCTACGCGCTCGGTGTGCCCAAGTGGCGAACCATCCTGCGGGTCGTCGTCCCGACCGCCCTGCCCGGCATCGTGACCGGTGTCATGCTCGCCGTCGCCCGAGTGTCCGGCGAGACGGCACCCGTGCTGCTTACCGTCTTCGGAACGAACCTCATCAACGCGAACCCGTTCTCCGGTGAGCAGAGTTCGCTGCCCCTGTACATCTACTCGCAGGCCGGCCAGCCCCAGCAGTTCGCGATCGACCGCGCCTGGGCTGCCGCGCTCGTTCTGATCATCATCATCATGGTGCTCAACCTCATCGCCCGGCTGTTCGCCGGACGCAACCGGTTGAAGTGACCCCGACCCGGGCCGGCGGTGCGTACCGCCACTGACGCCGAAGCCGCCGCCGGCCCGCTCCGACGTGCACCACCCAGTCACTCCCAGCGTCCAGTCACTCCCCGCGTCCAGCCAGTTCCCAGCGTCCAGCCAGATCGTGAGTCGAGGTTGTCATGGCCACCCGCATCGAGGTAACCGGGCTGACGGCGTACTACGGCAAGTTCAAGGCCGTATCCGACGTCAACCTGACCATCGAGCCGAAGCACGTCACCGCATTCATCGGACCGTCCGGATGCGGGAAGTCCACGGTGCTGCGCACCCTGAACCGGATGCACGAGGTGCTGCCGGGGGCCCGCGTCGAGGGCAGCGTGCTGCTCGATGGTGAGGACCTCTACGGCGCCGGGATGGACCCGGTGAACGTCCGTCGGACCGTCGGTATGGTCTTCCAGCGGCCGAACCCGTTCCCGACGATGTCCATCTACGAGAACGTCATCGCCGGCCTGAAGCTCAACGGGATCCGCAAGAAGGCCCTGCTGGACGAGCGGGTCGAGGAGTCGCTGCGCGGCGCCAACCTCTGGGACGAGGTCAAGGACCGTCTGAACCGCCCCGGTGCCGGCCTCTCCGGTGGTCAGCAGCAGCGGCTGTGCATCGCCCGGGCGATCGCCGTCGAACCGCAGGTGCTGCTGATGGACGAGCCCTGCTCGGCGCTCGACCCGATCTCGACCCTGGCGATCGAGGACCTCATCAACAAGCTGAAGTCCAGCTTCACCATCGTCATCGTCACCCACAACATGCAGCAGGCGTCCCGGGTCAGCGACTCGACCGCCTTCTTCTCCCTGGAGAAGACCGGCGATCCCGGTCGCCTCGTCGAGTTCGACAAGACCTCGAAGATCTTCACCAACCCGACGGAGAAGCGGACCGAGGACTACGTGTCCGGACGGTTCGGCTGACCACCAGCGAAATCACCGGACAGGACGCCACGATGGTTCCGACGTGGACAGGCTCCGGCCTGTCGGCGGCGGAGCGCGGGCCAGCGGGTGACCGCTGGCCGGCGGGGGAGCGCGATCCGACCGCAGCTGATCATGCGTCGAGCCGTGGGCAGCGGCCGGTCGGGCTGGAACGAAAACAGCCCGCGCCGGTCCTGCTCATCGCCGACTCCGAAGTCGAACAGGACATGCTCGCGGCCATCGTCGGTGGCGGTGTGGAGGTCAACCTCGTCACCGACGGAGCCCTGGCGCTGCTGGAGATCGGCCTTCACCAGCCCGATGCCCTCCTGATCAGCGCCCGCCTACCGGTAGTGGACGGTGTGACCGTGGTACGCACCGTCCGTAGCGTCGCCGGCCACGACGACCTCCCGATCCTGCTCGCCGTCGGCCCCGACGACCGCCCCGCGGCCGCCGCCGGCCTGGACGCCGGGGCGAGCGCCTGCGTCGGTAAGCCCTACCGGGTCACCGAGGTCCTCGCGATGGTCGGCGGCCTGCGCCCGGACCGTTCCGGCACACAGACGGCGCGCTCCAACGGCACCGAGGTGCTGCGCGGTGGTCCGGTCCTGCTCGACCGCGCCGCCCATGAGGTGCGCCTGGACGGAACCCTCGTCTCGGTTCCACCCCGGGAGTTCCGCCTGCTCGCCCTGCTGCTGGAGCAGGCCGGCCGGGTGGTGCCCCGCGAGACCCTCCTGCGTGAGGTCTGGGGCTCCGCCCACACCGAGACGAACACGCTCGCCGTCCACGTCCGCCGCCTGCGTCGCCGGCTGGGTGAGGCCGCGGGCGAACCGACCATCATCGAGAGCATCCGCGGCGTCGGCTACCGCTTCCGCGCCGCCCCCGGCTAGCTCACCACCCCTGGTGCCACCGGACGACATCTGTCCGGACGTGCCCAGGTGTCCTGATCGACAGGTAGGTCGTCACCTCGGAGGACCGTCCAGCCCGGGAGGGGGCGGTCCGGTCTCGGAGGACCGTCCAGCCCGGGAGGACCGTCCAGCCCGGGAGGGCCGGTCAGACTGGGAGGGCGTAGACACCCGGGGCGACCTGGACGACCAGACCGTCACCGAGGAGCCCGGCCAGCGCCCGGCCACGCTGGACCGGCTCGTCCCAGACCTGGTCGAGCAGTTCCTGGTGGATGGGATGGTCGGCGTCCCGCAGGACGGCGAGCAGCCGGCCGCGGACCTGCCGGTCGGTGCCGGCGTAGCCCTGTGGCCGCCGGGCCGGGCCCGAACCCGGCGGGCTGCCCGCTCGCACCCACGCGCACCGCTCCAGCAGCGGGCAGGCCGCGCAGCGCGGAGCGCGGGCCACGCAGAGCAGCGCGCCGAGTTCCATCAGCGCCGCACTGGTCCGGGCGGCGGTCTCGGGATCGGCGGGGAGCAGGTCGGCGACGCCGGCCAGATCGGCGCGGCTGACGGTGGCCGGCGGGTCGGCGCGCCCCTCGACCGCCCGGGCGTACACCCGACGGACGTTGACGTCGACGACAGGTTGCCGCTGCCGGAAGGCGAAGGCCGCGACCGCCCGGGCTGTGTAGGTACCGATGCCCGGCAGGGCGAGCAGGGCGTCGAGGTCGGCTGGGATCTCGCCGCCATGGCGCTCCACGACCGCCGTGGCGCTCTGATGCAGCCGCAGCGCCCGCCGTGGGTAGCCGAGCCGCCCCCAGGCCCGCACGGCCTCACCGGACGGCTCAGCGGCGAGGGCCGCGGGCGTCGGCCAGCGCGCGAGCCAGGCCTCCCAGACGGGCAGGACCCGGTTGACCGGCGTCTGCTGCAGCATCACCTCGCTGACCAGCACCGCCCAGGGTGTCGTGCCCGGCCGACGCCAGGGCAGGTCACGCGCGGCCCCGACGAACCAGTCGAGCACCAGCTCGCCGAACGCCGTCGACGCGACGGGTGGCCCGGATGCGAGGGGGGGCACGGCTGCGACGGGTCCCGGGGAACCGCTGGTCGTGGTCATCCCGGCCATCGTGCCATCCCGCCCATCGTGCCATCCCGGCAGCATCGGGCCATACCCGCTCGGTCGGGGTCGGGGTCGGTCGGGGATCGGGTCGGCCATGGGAGGGGACGGATCGGGTCGTGGGGCGAAACGGGGGGCGGGACGGGTCGTGGGGCGCGGGCCCCTAGACGTAGCGTTCGAGGATGCTGGACTCGGCGAGGCGGGACAGCCCTTCGCGTACCGCTCGGGCGCGTGCCTCACCGATGCCGTCGACGGTCTGCAGGTCGTCGACGCCGGCGGCGAGCAGCTTCTGCAGGGTGCCGAAGTGGTCGACGAGGCGGTCGACGACGAGCCGGGGCAGCCGCGGGACCTTCGCCAGCATCCGGTAGCCGCGCGGGCTGATCTGGCGATCGAGGATGTCCGCCCCGCCGGAGAAACCGATCACCCGGGCGAGCACGGTGAGGTCGAGCAGGTCGGTGGGGGACATCGCCGACAGTTCGTTGAGTACCTGGGTGGCCGACCCGGCGCGGGAGCCGGCGGGCAGGTAGTCGCGAACGGTGAGCTCCCGTTCGGTCTCGACGCCTGCCATCAGTTCTTCGAGCTGCAGGGACAGCAACCGGCCGTCGGTGCCGAGTTCGACGACGTAGCCCTCGATCTCGTCGGCGATACGGCGGACCATTTCCAGGCGCTGGCTGACCGAGATGGCATCGCGAACGGTGACGAGATCCTCGATCTCGAGCGCGGAAAGGGTGCCGGCCACCTCGTCGAGGCGCAGTTTGTAGCGTTCGAGGGTGGCCAGGGCCTGGTTCGCCCGGGACAGGATCGCGGCCGAACCGTCCAGCGCGTAGCGCCGCCCGGCGACATACAGGGCGATGATGTGCATGGACTGGCTGACGGAGATGATCGGGTACCCGGTCTGCTTGGCGACCCGCTCGGCCGTGCGGTGCCTCGTGCCCGACTCCTCGGTGGGGACCGTCGGGTCCGGCACGAGGTGGACCGCGGCCCGCACGATGCGCTGCAGGTCGGATGACAGCACGATCGCGCCGTCCATCTTTGCCAGTTCCCGCAGCCGGGTGGCCGAGAACTCGACGTCGAGCTCGAATCCGCCGGTGCACAGGCCTTCGACGACCTTGTCGTGACCGAGCACGATCAGGGCGCCGGTGTGGCCGCGCAGGATGCGCTCCAAGCCGTCGCGGAAGGGGGTTCCGGGGGCGACCGCGGCCAGTGTCGCCCGGAAGATGTCGTCTCCGGGTGGTCGTGCCATCAGGCTCACTCAGCTCCTCGGTTCCCCCACTGTCTCCGCCTCTGCCGTGATGCTATCGGGGCGATCGCCGCGGGAGGTCCGCAATCATAAGGTAATGAAAGGCCACGAAATCGACATCCGTGATTCTTATGTTTTGTACATATGTGTAATCGCGGCGACCAGATCAGGCACCTCGGTGACGGTCATGCCCTCGAAGGTCTTCTCCGTACTGGTAGCCCCCGTGTGGTTCGCCCGCGGGGCCCGGTCGCCCTCGCCGACCGCCCGCAGCGCTCTGGCCTGGGCGCTGTCACCCCTGGTCGCGCCGGCCCGCCCCTGAGCCCCGCCCGGGTCGTGGCCCTCGCCGCCGGTGACGAGCCCGGCGCCGGAGCCGGACGCCAGGGAGCCGGTGGGCACCAGCGCCCGGCGAAAGCCCAGTCGGGCCGCGGCCGCGAGCCTACGGGGGACTCCACCCACCGCGCGGACCTCACCGGCGAGCCCGACCTCACCGATGGTGATCAGATCGGCGGGTAGCGGCCGATCCCGCATGGCGCTCACGACCGCCAGCGCCGTCGCGAGATCGGCCGCGGGCTCGGCCAGACGCACCCCACCGACGGTGGCGGTGTAGACGTCACTGCGACCGAGACGGATGCCGCCCCGGCGCTCGACGACGGCGAGGATCATCGCCACCCGGGCCGGATCAAGCCCGGACACGGCCCGCCGGGGAACCTGCGCGGCCGAGTCTGCCACCAGAGCCTGGACCTCGGCGACGAGGGGACGACGCCCCTCCATCGTCACCGTCACGCAGGTCCCCGGCACCGCGGCGCCGACGCCCCCGGTGCCAGAGCGGGACAGAAACAGGCCGCTGGGGTCGGCGATGCCGTGGATACCGGCGTCGTCCATCTCGAAGCAGCCGATCTCGTCGGCCGGGCCATACCGGTTCTTGCCGGCACGCACGAGACGCAGCATCGAATGGCGCTCACCCTCGAAGTGCAGGACGACGTCCACCAGATGTTCGAGCAGGCGCGGCCCGGCGACGGTGCCGTCCTTGGTGACGTGCCCGACGAGCACCGTCGCGAGGCCGAGTGCCTTCGCCGTGCGGATCAGCACGGCCGCCACCTCACGCACCTGGGTGACCCCACCCGCCGCCCCCTCGACTCCCGCGGCCGAGATCGTCTGCACCGAGTCGACCACCAGCAGCGCGGGGCAGACCTGCTCGACGTGGCGCAGCAGCGCGCCGAGATCGGTTTCCGCGGCGATCCAGAGATCCTCGTGCAGCGCGCCCGTGCGCCCCGCCCGAAGCCGCACCTGAGCGGCCGACTCCTCCCCGGTGACGATCAACGCCCGGGACCCACCCGCCGCGCTGCGCGCCGCCACCTCCAGCAGCAGCGTCGATTTGCCGATCCCGGGCTCGCCGGCCAGCAGGATCACCGCGCCAGGGACCAGCCCCCCGCCAAGCACCCGGTCAAGCTCGTCAACGCCCGTCGGCCGACGCTGGGCCGCCGTGACATCGACATCGATCACCGACTGAGCCGGAGCCGTCACCTCGCTGGCGGCCGCGGCCGCGCTGCCGAGCCCGCCACCCCGCCCACCGCCGAGGGGCGACCCGCGCCGAGGCGCCGGTGTCTGGGCCTCCAACGTCCCCCACTCGTGGCAACGGACGCATCGGCCAGCCCAGCGCACGGACTCCGCCCCGCAGCCGCTGCACCGGAACCCACCTGAGGCCGCCCGTGCCGACGGGCGAGACACACCGGAGGCCCGACTGGAAGTCATGGTCGCCACGTTAGCCGCCGGGTCCGACAGTTCGACGCCCACGCCACGCCACGCCCAGCTCGCCGACGACTCCTCGGTCGTCCGCCCGGCGCGGCGTCCACGTCCGCACCCTGACCCGATCGCGCCCGATGATCGCACGGCGGCGGACTCGCGGGCTCGCGCTGTCGTGCCGGGGCGCGGTGAAGGATGCGGGCCCCGGCGTCTTTCGACTGTCTGATCTGTGCCGAAAAGAGCGACTGTCGGTATGTGGCGCTGGACGCCAGGGATTCCGGCGTCGCCAGATCACGGCCAGATCACGTCGTCCACGGGAGCTCGACCGGCCGAACGGATCGGCGGCCGGTCGAGCGTCGACCAGCTGAACGGGTCGGTCAGCCGGCCGTACGGGTGGGGGCCGGGGTGGCGGTCTGGCCGCTGTCGCCGCCGGTCGAGGAGGACGATCCACCGGCGGCCGCGGACGGTGCGGCGGAACCGGCGGGGGCACCCGGGGCGGCGGACTCGGCCGGGGCGGGCGACGTCGGGGTGGCGGTGGTCTCGCCGCCGGCGGCGGACTCGCCCTCGGTGCCGGCGCCCGGCGCGGCGGGCTCGACCGGGACGTCCAGGGTGATGCTGCCGGCCTTGGCGAAGGTGAAGGTGATCGGCAGCTGGGAGCCGATCAGCAGGTTGCGGGTGAAGCCGGCGAGGCTCGGCGCGGAGCCGTCCGCGATGAAGACCCGGCCACCGCCGGCCGGGATCTCGGCCGGTGTGGACACCCGGCCGGAGCCTGCGGCCGGAGACGAGACCGAGACGAGGGTGTCGGAGGCATCGCTCGCGTTGAAGAACGCCGAGACGATCGGTGCGGAACCCCCCTGGTCGGCGGGGCCGGCGAGGTAGACGTTGCGCAGCGAGAT
Source organism: Frankia umida (assembly GCF_023242945.1). NCBI lineage: Bacteria > Bacillati > Actinomycetota > Actinomycetes > Frankiales > Frankiaceae > Frankia > Frankia umida. Next base: position 148,609 of record NZ_JALKFT010000001.1, on the reverse strand, counting down.
GCCGCCGACAGCGCCGGACGTGCTGTTGGTGGTCGTACGCGCGTAGTTGGTCAGCGCGTCGGTGCCGGCGGCACAACTGGTCAGGCTGGCCGCGCCGAGGACCGAGGCGAACAGCGCGACCCCCACCCGACGGGAGGCCATCCGGCCACGGAACGTGCCGCGCCCGTCGGCGCTGGCGCGTGGGGCCGGCGCGCCGTCGGCGGCGATGACTGACGAGATACGGGCACCCGGACGGCGGCTCACAGCTCGGTGGCTCCTCATGCAAAGACCGACGCCTGGCGACGCCGGTGCTGGTCGACGGCCGTCGCGGGACGGCCGACCCGAGGACGGCGTCGGTGCCGGCCCGTCGGAACCGGACAGCCGGGTCGCCCCGGGGCACGAGGGCCCAGCCGCCGCCGGCCCGATCACCATTGATGATCGGCCGTCGACCGGTTGGGGCCCGGGTGCGGGGCTAACACTAGCCACCTCGAACCCGGACGTGCCCAGGCCGCGCAGGGGTTGCGACCCGGTCCGGCCCGGTTCGGGTGCCGGCCCGGGGTCAGCATGGTTCGGAGCACTGCCCTGACCGGCGCGACCGGCCATCATGGGCCGGTCGGCGACGTGGCCAGTCTCACCCGGTCACCCCCGCCTCACCTGGGCGATCCGGGGTGCTCCGGGGTGTCCCAGGGCGTCTCAAGGCGTTCCTGGGCGGACTTGAGGCGACTTTGTGTGACTTGAGGACACTCCGGGTGACCCCGCGGGGCCCGGATGGCTCTCCCGGACGGCGCGGCGACGACGGTGCGGCGCGGTCACGGGATCTCGTGCGCCGGATCCGACTCCGGTTCGGTCGAGCGGACACGGTTGACGACATCGTGGCTGTTGGTGGACCGGAGGGTCCTCGTCGTGTCGACGGGTGGTCGACGGTTGTGCGCGCTACGGTCTGCCTGACCGCCACGCGCGGTGAGCGCGCCCGAGCTACGTCCCGTTTTACCTGGTAGAGCAGTTGGCTGTGGGGATGTGGATGGGTGCGTCCGTGGATGTGGGTCTGGTGTGGAGCCGGCGCGGATCTGAGGTCGGCTGAGGTCGTCGCGGCGAACGTTGCTGGAAGACGAGGTCGTGGCCGCGACGGATGGTCTTGCTGACGTTGCCCTGGCCGCGCGCGTCTGACCTGCGGCGATGCGTGCGTGTTACGCTGGTAGAGGCGGAAGGGGCACGTGACACATGGCGTTCCAAGTCGGCGAGACCGTTGTTTACCCGCATCATGGTGCTGCTCTGATTGACGCGATTGAAACCCGCGTCATCAAGGGCGAGGAAAGACTCTATCTCGTGCTGAAGGTCGCTCAGGGCGATCTGACGGTCCGGGTTCCTGCCGACAATGTCGGCATGGTCGGGGTGCGCGACGTCGTCGGGCAGGACGGGCTGGAACGGGTGTTCGAGGTGCTCCGTGCACCGCACACCGAGGAGCCCACAAACTGGTCCCGGCGTTACAAGGCGAATCTCGAGAAGCTAGCTTCGGGTGACGTGAACAAGGTCGCCGAGGTCGTTCGCGACCTGTGGCGGCGTGACCGTGAACGCGGCCTTTCCGCAGGCGAGAAGCGGATGTTGAGCAAGGCCCGGCAAATTCTGGTGAGTGAGCTCGCGCTCGCCGAAGGCACTAACGAGGACAAGGCCGAGGCAGTTCTCGACGAGGTTCTTGCCGGCTGATCGGCGAATCTGCCGATGCAGGCATGGTGCAATCCGGCTCCGGTCAGTCAGTACTGATCGGCCCGGGTATCGCCAGATAATCTCATCTTCCGGCTGTCGGATCCGGTGGGTCGGGTGCAGAGATGCCCGGTCTGGCCGGGTTCGTCGCCGGGCGTGGCACGCGAGGCCGCTACAGCAGCCCCTCGCGTCGACGGCACATCCGCTGGCCAGGTCGCGACGCCGCACAGTCGGCTCGGTGGCCGGGCGGCGTCGCCGCACAGCCGACACCACCGCGCAGGCGGTACCAGTGGTACCGCTGGCGATGGCTGTCGGCGCTGCCAGTGGTGCGGTGGTGAGCGGTTGAGGACCGTCCAGTCACGTGTGTACCGCGCCCCGCGGTCGCCCGGTTCGCATCCGGTCGCGGCGATGGGCGATGCTCTCGTGGGTGGACGGCACACGGGAGGTTCTGGTGATGGGCGAGAGTCCCCAACCGCGCGGCAGGGGAGCTCGGGTCGCGGCGATCGTGCCGGCGGCCGGGCGCGGGGAACGTCTTGGCGGGGGCACCCCCAAGGCACTGCGGTCGCTGGGCGGCCGGCCCATGCTGGTGCGCTCGGTCGAGGCACTGCGCCGTTCGGAGCTGGTGACCCAGATCGTTGTCGCGGCCCCACCGACCCTGGTCGAAGTGGTCGCACAACTACTCGGACGGGACGTGCGGGTCATCGCCGGCGGCGCCGAACGAGTCGATTCTGTCCGTCGCGCGCTGAGCGCGATCGATGAGGACATCTCGGTGGTCCTGGTCCATGACGCGGCCCGGCCGCTGACCCCGCCCGCGCTGGTGGACGCGGTGGCCGCGGCGGTGATCGCCGGCCATCCGGCGGTCATCCCGGTGCTCGCCGTCGCGGACACCATCAAGGAGGTCGGGCCGGACGGGCGGGTGATCCGTACCCCGCCGAGAGACGGTCTGCGGGCGGTGCAGACCCCCCAGGGATTCCGACGTGACGTGCTGGCCGCGGCCTACGCCCTGCGCGACGTTCCGGTGACGGACGACGCCGGTCTGGTCGAGGCGCTCGGGGTGCCGGTGACGACGGTGCCCGGCGCGCACGAGGCGTTCAAGGTGACCCAGCCCGCCGACCTGATCCTGGCCGAGGCGCTGCTGGCCCGTGGGGCCACGGCGGCGGACGGCCGGGGCGAGGCCGAGGTCTGCGGGACCACCGACGCGCGGAGGCCTGGATGAGCGCCGACACATCTCCCACCTCCGGCTCCGGCTCCGGGGCAGGAGCCGGAGCCGGCATCGAGGCCGGCCGTCCGGCACCGGCGCCGGGCACGGTCACGACGACGGTGCTGCCCCGGGTCGGCGTCGGGGTGGACGTCCACCCCTTCGAGGCGGGACGAGCATGCTGGGTCGCCTGCCTGCGCTGGCCCGGGGAGACCGGGCTCGCCGGGCACTCGGACGGTGACGTCGCGGCGCACGCGTCCTGCGACGCCCTGCTGACGGCATCCGGACTGGGTGATCTCGGCAAGGTGTTCGGCACCGATCGGCCGGAGTACGCAGGGGCGTCCGGCGCGGTGCTGCTGGGGGAGACCGCCCGGCTGCTGGCCGAGGCCGGCTGGGTGATCGGGAACGTGTCGGTGCAGGTCATCGGCAACCGGCCGCGGATGGCCGCGCGTCGGCTGGAGGCACAGGCGGCGATGGAGGCGGCGCTGGGCGCGTCGGTGAGCCTGTCGGCCACCACCACCGACGGTCTGGGGCTCACCGGGCGCGGTGAGGGCCTCGCCGCGATCGCCACCGCACTCGTCGTCCGCGCCTGATCCCGTCGTCCATCCCTCCACCCGCCTGGGTGGGCGGAGGGGGTATGCCGATCCGGCATCGGACGGTAACGTGTGCAGAACGGAGTGAAAGGCTGAGTTGTCACTGGCCGCTCCCGAGGAGTCTCATGGCAGACCGACTTCCCGAGCCGGTCCGGGCGTTGGCCGACGCACGAACCTACGTCGTCCTGGCCACGGTTCAGGCCGACGGCTCGCCCCGGATGACTGTGCTCTGGGTAGATCGTGACGAGGATGACCTGCTGCTTTCCACCGCCCGTGGGCGGGCGAAGGAGCGCGACATCGCCCGCGACCCTCGGGTGAGCCTGATGTTCCTCGACCAGATCGATCCGTACAGCTATGTCGAGGTGCGCGGTACCGCGACGCTGGCGGAGGAGGGCGGCCGGGAGCTGATCGACCGGCTGTCGCTGAAGTACACCGGCGACATCTACCGCTGGGACGACCCGGAGGAGATCCGCGTGGTCATCCGGGTCGTGGCGGATCGAGTACTGACAGTCGGCTGACACCGTCCCGGCATGGCCTGACCGCCCAGCCGGCCGGCTCGCGCCGTACCCTTGACAGATGGGTCTCCACCTCTACGACACACGTACGCGGCGTGTGCGGCCGTTTGAGCCGCTACGCCCCGGCCACGTGGGCGTCTACGTGTGTGGGCCCACCGTGCAGTCGGCGCCGCATGTCGGGCACCTGCGCACGGCGCTGCCGTTCGATCTTCTGCGTCGCTGGCTGGAGCAGTCCGGTCAGGACGTGACGCTCGTGCAGAACGTCACCGACATCGACGACAAGATCATCATCAATGCCGGGCGGGATGGCACGTCCGTCTGGGAGCTCGCCACCCGGCAGACCCGCGCCTTCGACGAGGCGTACCGGACGGTGGGCATCGCGCCGCCGACCATCCAGCCGCGGGCGACCGGACATCTGCCCGAGATGATCGCGCTCATCGCGTCACTGGTGGACGCCGGCTACGCCTACCCGGGCGCGGGCTCGGTGTGGTTCCGGGTGGGGCGCTTCGCTGACTACGGGGCGCTGTCCCACCAGCGGCCGGAGTCGATGCTGCCCTCCGCCGAGGCGGAGCCGGGCAAGGCCGACCCGCGGGACTTCGCGCTGTGGAAGGCCGCCCGGCCGGGCGAGCCGTTCTGGTCCTCCCCCTGGGGGGACGGCCGCCCCGGCTGGCACCTGGAGTGCTCGGCGATGGCCGGCAAGTACCTCGGGTCGACGTTCGACATCCACGGTGGCGGGCTTGACCTGGTCTTCCCGCACCATGAGAACGAACGCGCCCAGACGCTGTGCGCCGCGGCGGGGGCCGGTCAGCCGGGCGAGATGGCCCGCTACTGGATGCATGTGGGTCTGCTCACCACCGGTGGCACCAAGATGTCGAAGTCGCTGGGCAACTCGGTGCTGGTCGCCGACGCGCTGGAGGTGGTGCGGCCGCAGGTGCTGCGTTACCACCTGCTGTCGGCGCACTACCGCTCGACGCTGGAGTACAGCCCGGAGGCGCTCGCCGAGTCGACGGCCGCCCATGACCGGGTGGAGACGTTCGTCCGCAACGCGCTGGACATCCTGGGTGGTCCGGGCGAGGCGGCGGCGTTGGCGGCCGATGACCGGCCGCGCTCCGCGACCGGCGGCGGGGGCTCGCACGGTGCTGGTGCGGCCGGGGCCTGGGCGGACTTCACGGCCGCCCTTGACGACGATCTGGCCGTCGGTCGGGCGCTGGCCGCCCTGTTCGGTGCGGTGGCCCAGGGCAACCAGGTGCTGTCGAAGGCGCACAGCCGGGCACTGGCCACCTGGGTGCAGGTGACCCGTCGGATGCTCGCCGTGTTCGGTCTCGACCCGCACGATCAGTGGCCGACGGCCGGCGCCGAACTACGCCCGGCCCTTGACGGGGTCATGCAGATCGTGTTGGACCTGCGCTCGGCGGCCCGGGCTCGGCGGGACTACGCCGAGGCCGATTCGATCCGCGCTCGGCTCGCCGCCGCCGGTCTCATCGTCGAGGACACGCCGGAAGGTCAGCGCTGGCATCTCGCCTGACCGGCGGGGCGAACATGCTGGGCGCCGCCACGGGGGTGTCATCGGCGGGCATCAGCCATGGGCGTCAGCGGCGTGTACTTCCGCCAGCGGACGTACTCCTGCCAGCGGACGTACTCCTGCCAGCGGACGTACTCCTGCCAGCACCTCTGCCACGCGGTGCCCAGCCGACCGGAGGTGGTCGGGTCGGGCACCGCGTGGCCAGGGCGGGCGGGGCCTAACGGGCGCGCAGGGTGATGCGCGTCCAGGCGCCGAGGTAGACCCGGTCACCATCGCGTAGCGGAACCGTGTGACCGGGTTCGATCGGGTCCGGCTCGTCGTTGAGTCGGGTGCCGTTGGTCGAACCGGGGTCGCGCACGGCGTAGCCGCCGTCGGGCAGCTGCTCGAACAGCGCGTGGCTGCGGGAGATGCCCGGGTCCTCCGGCGCACCGGACAGGTCGATGTCCGGGTGGATGCCGCGGGACTCGCTGCGCCGACCGATCAGCATCTTCGCCCCGGCCAGGGCGAAGACCCGACGCGGGTAGAAGGTCGGGAACGGCACACGGTGGTCGTCACCGCTGTCGTAGTACTCCCGTTCGGCCTCGACGATCGCCTCCCAGACGCCCACGCTCGCGGCCGCACCGGGACGTTCGTCGTCCCAGCCGGCGGCGGCCCGGGGGTCCTCCGCGTCCCGGGGGTCGCGCACGTCCCTCGGGTCGCGTCGACCGGCTCCCCGGGGGTCGGACAGCTCGGGATCGCCGCCACGGGGATCGCCGCCACCCTGACGGGCGTAGCGCGGGTCGGTGGTGCGCCGCGGATCGCCGCCACGTGCCTGCTGGAAGCCGCGGTCGGCGCCGACTCCCGGCTGCTCCGCGGAGAGCGGGTCGGCCGGGTAGCCGTAGCCGTCGTCGCGCCGGGCACGGCGGTGGGCGTCGGGGTCGAGTTCATCCCCGTAGCCGCGACCACCACGTGGGTCGGCCCGGGGATCGGCCCGAGGGTCGACGCCCCGACCGTAAGGATCGGCCGGCTCGCCATAGCCACCGCGCCCCGCCGGTTCGCCGTAGCCACGGTCGTCGCGAGCCGGCGGCGGATAGCCACCGCCAGGCTCACTGCGGTCGTCGCCGCCGCGGCCGTAGCCGCCGCGGTCGCCGTAGCCACCGGCCGCGCGTTCCTCGGGTGTCTCCCGGCCCGGCGGATAGCCACCGCGGCCATAGGGGTCGGCCGGGTCGGCGTAGCCGCCGCGATCGGCGCGCGGGTCGGCGCCGCGGCCGTACGGGTCGGCCGGCTCGGCGTAGCCACGGTCGGCCTGACCGGGGTAGCCACCGCGGTCGTAGCCGTCACGTCCGCCACGGCCGTCCGCGCCGGAACGGTCGTCGGGGCTGGACCGGTCGTCCCGCTGCCGGGCATACGGGTCACGGTCATAGCCGCCGGGCGCGTCGTAGGCGTCGGCCTGGTAGCCCCGGCCGCCGCGAGGCTGGTCGGTGTAGCCGTTCCGGTCGTAGCCGCCGTCATAGGGGTCGCCGCCGCGGGGCGGGTCCGCCACACCGGCCAGATCGGCTGGTGAACGTCGGATGCCCAGCGGGTCGTAGCCCCCGTCCCCCGCGGAGTCGGGACCGTCCGGCACTGCCGTGCCGCGCCGACGGCCCCCGCCCGGCTCGTCGACTCCGTAGGGAGACCGACCGCCGTCGTCCGGACGGTATTCGTACCTCTCCTGACCAGTCATGATCCCAATTCCGCACCGATCGCAGTAGTCGGGTAGTGAGACAGGCGCCCGCGCAAGCCCAGCGCCATCACCTGATCACCGGTTCACCCGGAGGGTCCTCGTCGACCGTGGGTCCAGGAACACCTCATCGATGACCACTTCATCGATGACCACTTCATCGATGATCATCTCATCGATCTTCTCAACGTTCTTCTTGCACCGAACCGTACCTGTTGTGTCTTCGTCGTTGTGAACCGCCTTCCGTAGGAGGTGGTGCGTGCCCCCGTTTGCCGGCGGCTCGGCCTCCCCGGGCGACCGGGGCAACCTCGGCCGTACGGGCCGAGGAACAGTGTCGCAGTGGTCGAACCGGGCGGTCGACCGGCCTCCGGTGCGGACCGGACCCCGCCACGTTCGGCGCCCCCGCGACGGGGCGGCCATCAGTGATCCACCCGGGCGACGACGGCGGTGATGTTGTCGTGACCGCCGGCGTCGATGGCGAAGTCGATGAGGTGCCGGCCGACCTCGATCGCGGTGCTGTGCGCGGGCAGCTGATTGACCAGTGAGGCCATGACGTCGGGACGGGAGGCGTAGTTCCACAGCCCGTCCGAGCAGACCAGCACGGTGGCCGGCGTCTCGATCGGGAAGACCTCGGTGTGCGGTGCGACGTCCTCCACGTCACCGCCGAGCCAGCGGGTCAGGGTGTGCGCCCGCCGGTGCGTCTCGGCCTCGCTGGCTGGGATGAGACCGGCCCGGGCGGCCTCGGCGGCCCAGGTGTCGTCCGAGGTGAGCCGCTCACACCAACGCGGGCCGAGCAGGTAGACCCGGCTGTCCCCGACCCAGCCGACGGTGACCATCCCCGGCCCGTCGGGCGTCGGCGGGGTGACGATGGCCGCGGCGAACGTGCAGGACGGCGCCATCCGGCCCTCGGCCGCGCTGAGCTGAGCGATCGTGTCCTGAGCCGCGTGGACCGCGGTGTGCAGGACGGCTTCGGCGTCCTCGGGGGAGAAGCCGCCGACGACCGCCCGCGGGGCGGTGCGTGGCTCGTCGTAGGTCGGGTAGTCCGGCTCGAGGATGTCGAGCATGTCGTCGGCTCGGCCGCCCGAAGCCCTGGGCGGCAGCGAGTCGTGGTGGACCGGATGCCCCGGCCCGTGCGCGCGTACCGCGTCGGCCAGGACGGCCATCGCGGTGGCCGCCGCCGCCGCGGAGGCCTGACCGGAGCCGGGGGTCGTCGAGACCCCGTCGCAGACCACCGCGATCAGTGTGCCGTAGACCACGGCGAGGCCCATCGCGTCCTCGTTCGTGGAATGGCGCACGCCACGGTCGCAGACGCCGGCCAGTTCACCGAGGTCGACCTCGGCGTGGTCGGCATCGCCATGGGCCGGGTCGGGCCCCTCCAACGCGTGCCCGCAGACCTCGCAGTAGCGGTCGTCGGCGTAGACGGGCGCGGCGCAGACCGGGCAGCGGCGCAGGTCGTCCTCCGGGTCGAAGGCGCCGGCGCCGGCGAACTGGTAGGCCACCGTCGGGGCGTCGTCGTGCGGGTTCAGGTCCACCGTCACGCCGCCGGGAGGTGACGCCCGAATACGGGCGGTGTGCGCAGAGCCATGTGCTGGTGCCTCCTGCCCCTGCTGGTCCGGTCGTCAGAACTCGCCACGGTGGCCCGCGGTACCGACGAGGCCCGCGTGCTGCTCCGGCGATACGGCCATTGTCGGGGGCCGTTCGCACGCTGCGGACTGGTCGATCGGATCACGCCGGTCATCACGCAATCATGGGGACGTATCTTCCCAGGTTCACCGAGGTGCGTCGATGACCGAGACCGCTACCGGCAGGCCACTGTCCGGCGTGTTCTCCTTCGTCGGCGCGCGAGCTTGGATGAGCGTAAGGGTCTGATGCCGACGACCCCCGGCGGGGACCGCCGCATCAGGATAGGGCGCGATGTCGTCGAGAACGGCAATCTCCGGGTAGGTCGCTGGCCCGGGTCCGGCCTGCCCCCCAGCCGGGGGTCCCCGGCAGCGGCCCACAGCCGGTGTCGCCGGCCGGGCCCGGCGTCCGGTGAAGGACGGCCCGGCGAGGTCGGGCCGGTCCGTGTCGCGGGATTCTCCGCCGGGCACCGGATACCGTGCGTCACGCCAGATACCGTGGGCACATGGTCGTCTCACGTCCGCGCGGGGCATCCGTGTCGGGATCACCCGTATCCGGATCACCCGAGACCGGATCGTCCGTCGCCGGATCGCCCAGGAGCGGATCGCACTCGTCCGCAAGCGGCTCACATCCGGGAATGTCCTCGTTCGGTGCGTTCACCCCGGGGTGGTGCTGAATGGCCGGCGGTGGGCGTCGCGGCGGCGGCGGGATCGCCCGTGGCGGGCAGGGCGGGCGGGCCGGTAAGGCCGGTTCGCACCGCAAGGGAGCGGCGGGTGGCAGCGGCGGGCAGGGTCGGCGGGCGTTGGAGGGGCGGGGCGCGACCCCGCCCGCGCACCTGCGGCCCGGCCATCCGGCCCAGCGCCGGGCCGCCTCGGCGGCGAAGGCGGCGACCGATCGTGATCGGCCCGCCCCACGCGATGGCGAGGGCCCGCGGGGTGCGGGTGCGCGCGGGCGGCGCGGCGGTGAGGACGACGAACTCGTGGTCGGTCGCAACGCCGTCGTGGAGGCGCTGCGCGCCGGGGTTCCGGCCACGACGCTGTTCGTCGCCGCGGGCCTGGATTTCGACGAGCGTCTCGACGAGGCCCGCCGGCTGGCGACGCGCCGCGGCATCTCCGTCGTCGACTCCGCGCGGCCCGATCTTGACCGGTTGTGTGGCACCGCCCCGCATCAGGGGCTGGTGCTCGCGGTGCCGCCCTACCGCTACGCCCATCCCGATGACCTGCTCGAGCGGGTCCGGCCCGGTGCGGGCGGATCGGCGCGTTCCGGCTCCACCGCGGCTGGCCTGGTGGTCGCGTTGGACGGGGTGACCGACCCGCGCAACCTCGGTGCGGTCGTGCGCTCGGCGGCGGCCTTCGGCGCGGACGGTGTCCTGCTGCCCGAGCGGCGCGCCGCCGGGATGACCGCGTCCGCCTGGAAGACGTCGGCCGGGGCCGCGGCGCGGCTGCCCGTCGCCCGGGCCACCAACCTGACCCGCACCCTGACCGCCTACGCCGAGGCGGGCCTGTTCCTGGTGGGGCTGGCCGCCGACGCCGCACTGAGCCTGGACGAGCTCGCCATGGCCACCGACCCGCTGGTCCTGGTGGTCGGCTCCGAGGGCCGGGGTCTGTCCCGGCTGGTGGAGCAGCGCTGCGATGTGACGGTGCGGATCCCGATGGTCGGCGCGGTCGAGTCGCTGAACGCCGGTGTCGCGGCCGCGGTGGCCCTCGCGGAGATCGCCCGCCGCCGACGCGGCGCCTGAGCCCCGCACCGCGCACGGATCAGGCCCCGCCCCCGGGAGGAGGGGCGGGGCCTGATGTGCCGCGCGCTGGGTCGCGTCGCCTCGCGCCGGTCGGCTCACGATCTGTCGAGCACGATCCGATCGATCATGTGCGGATCAGAACCGGCCGAGAGCGGATGTCGGCGCGGTGTCGGGGCCTCAGATCCGGTGACCCCAGCAGGGCTTCGAGGCGTACCACGGGCTGGTGCCGGCCTGCGCGTAGAGCTTGCGGGCCATCTGCCACTGCTCGCCGACACTGGCGTGCTGCGGCAGGCCCCGGCCACCGAGACCGTGCCAGGTGCTGGGCAGGAACTGGAACAGGCCGCCCGCGCCGATGGAGTTGACCACGTGGGGATTGCCACCGGACTCGCAGGGAATGACGGCGCGCAGGAAATGGTCCGCGTTCGGGGCGGCGCTGGCCGGCTGGGAGAGCGCCAGCCCACCGCCCACGGAGGCGGTAAGGGTGGCGGCGAGAACGGCGGCACGAGTGCCAAGCTTGATCCGGTTGAGGCCCCGACCGAGCGTACGAGCGTTGGACATAGATTGTCCTTCCCCACGCCTGCGAGGTGAGCTGTCGGGTTCGGGCTGGGAATGCCCGGCCACCAGTGGCGGCTTCACCCCAAGGACGTCTGCCTTCGACGCCCGGAAGTGGTTCCCCCGTCCCTGCCACAGGTTTGGTTCCTACCGGGCGGGGGCAGGATTCGGCGTGCCACCCGGCGTCTGCCGTCACTCGACGACATGGCTACGAACATAGCTGGGCGTGACCGGGGTAAATCAAGGGTCCGTGAAGATGGCCACAATACCTTCCGGATTATCGCTTCGATCTTTTCCGCCGATTATCGCGCGGGCGCCTGCGCTCGATCCTAGTCGGCTCTGCCAGGGCATTGGAACACCGATTTTGAATTTGTTCCGCCACGCTGGCGAAAGAATAACACGGTCTGCTCGGTGTCCGGTCTCCCTGCGTGCCGTGAACTGCTTTCCGTGACACCCTGGTGGCATTCGGGTTCGCCCATTCACGAAGACGCTCGTGTGCCCGGAATAATTTCCGTATCGGGTGGGGCTTCATGAACTGTACGTTGTTTACGGGTACGTCCGCCATAGTGGGCGGTATCGCTTTTTTCGGACTTGGGCGTGCGGCCACAGCCGGTGTCCGCTCGGGTGGCCGCCGGCCGACCCGACCGGCCTGACGGTCACGCGTAGTGGCGGATCAGGGGGTGTAGGTCCAGGCCGAGCCGGTGCCGCGGTACTGCTCCACGGGGATCGGGGCGCTGCCGGGCCGCATCCGTTCGGTGTAGAGCCGGCCGACCAGATGGTCGATCTCGTGGCCGACCAGGCGGGCGAGGCCCTGCCGGTAGACGGTGATGCGCCGGCGTCCGGAGATGTCGGTGTGCTCCACGTGCAGCTCCAGGGGCCGGGGGACGAGCCCGCGGACGTCGAAGAAGCTCAGGCAGCCCTCGTACTGCTCGTCGGTCTGCGGCGAGGACTCGATGACCCGCGGATTGAGCAGGGTGAGGATGTCCGCGTCGGCGGAGCGCACGATCGCGGCGGCCCGGTTGATGCCGATCTGTGGTGCGGCGATCCCCATGCCCTTACCGAAGGTGTGCAGGGCGGAGACCCGCTCCATCGCCGAGGACAGCTCGGCGACCACGCGCCGGGCGTCCTCGGCCTCGGCCGGCAGATCAAAGGAACGGGCCGGCTGCGCCAGCGCCGGATCATCGGCCTGGACGATGCCCGCCGCCGTCATCTGTTCACTGGGCCGTGGACCGACGGTCTCACGCTGCTCGCCGGTATCCGGATTCCGACCGTCGGAGACAGCCCGGAAGTTCCATTCCAGCCGATACCGGGCGTGCAGTGGCGGATTGCTGGTCGACCAGGTGAAGATCCGCCGGTCGCCTTCGTCCACCCGGGCGATCGCGGTCCGGAACGCGAACGCGTCCGCGGTCATCGAGGTCTCCATTCCCCAGACCACCGGGTCGACCTGAGCGGGGAAGTCCAGGACGACCGACAGGCTGCTCGTCGGTACCCGGACGGCCCGTTGGAACCACGGGCCCCACTTCTGCTCACCGACCTGGTAGGAGTACTCGATCCAGGCTGATTCGCCCGGATAGAGCGGAAACCGTCCACTGCTGTTCTCGAACAACAGCCAGACCTCTTTGAGGGCATCCCAGTCGGTTTTGACCTGCCAGGCCATCTCCTCCTGCCCGCAGTGGGCGCGCAGCCGCAGTTCCTCCCACCGCAGCGGATCGCTGCGGTAGAGACGTGCGGCCCGTTCCTGGTCGCCGGGAAAGCGATCGACGGAGATGCGCATGAGGTAGCGGGTCACGGGCTCGTCGCCGATATTGGTGATCCGGCGCCGCTGATGGGCGAGGTAGACGCCGTCGTCGTAACGCAGTCGGGCGGTGTCCTGCTCGACGAGCAGCCCGCCGCTCGGGCCCTGCCCCGCACCACCCGCACCACCCAGGCCGCCCGCTGCGCCCAGACCACCCGGACCGCCCGACCCACCTGGCCCGCCGGAGCGAAGTGGATCGGACTGGCGGGCCGGCGGCGCACCGGCGACGGGCCGCACGCTGGCGCCGGTCTCCCAGGGGCGGGCGGCCAGCTGGAAGAAGGCCCCGGGAATCCGCAGCGCGTCGGAGACGCGTTCGATCAGCGACAGCCGCGCGATATGGTCCTCGCCCTGCATGATCCGGCTGACCCGGCTCTGGCTGAGGCCCTCGACCGGTGAGGCGATCCGGTTCTGGCTCGCGCCGTCGTACTTCTTCATCAGCCGGAAGGCGGTGCGAAAGTCCCGGGCCGCGCAGGCGGCCTGGAAGTCGGCGCGAGCCAGCAGGTCCGCGGAGACGCGGTAGGGGCCGGACTCGTAGGACATCAGCCGGCCCTCCGGGTGGCCGCACACCCCTCGCCTGCGGGCGGGCACATCGCCCGATGCGTGGCCCCGACTGACACATCAGGATAACGACGCTATGCCACCCGCACACCGCCTTTGGGTGATCCCGCGTTGTCCGACCTTGCCGCGTGGGTGACGCCTGGGAGGGTGACATCTCCCTGGGTCATGCCGGTTCCCCCAGCAGAGGTGGCCGGAGCACCCACCGGATGGCCGGCGGTGGTGTCCCGGCGGGGCCATATGAGAAGAGCATGCCTGACTGACGTTTCCGGCCGCCGCCGATCGGACGACTCTGGACGCAGGCCGGCCCCGCCCCGCGTCGAGCCGCGACCTCCGCCGGGCGGGGCCGGCGCCAGGCCGCCACGGCTGGCCGCGGTCGCCCGATTGGGAGGGAGGGAGACCGCAGCCGGCTGTGGCGGCCAGCAAGGCCGGCGCCGCACCTGTCCGTTCGGGCCTGACCCGTCGCCCGAGCGGCCGCTGACTGGTGGCCCTGCCCTGCCCAAGCAGGGCCACCATCCTGCCGCCGCCGATCCGGGGAGTCCGCCCGGATCGGCGGGGGCGGAAAAGGGCTCAGAAGGTGTCGTCGCGGAACCGGACGCTGATCCGGTCGGTGCTCGAGGGCCAGGCGGGCACCTGCACGGTGGTGCGGCCCGCCGCGACACCACGCGGGGTCATCGTCACCGCCACCGACCGGTCGCCCGCCGGGATGAACAGATCCGCACCGGTGACGAAACCGACCGCGAAGTAGAACGGCAGGGGCGCGGCGAGATCGGTGACACCGTCGGCGCCCTGGTCGAACAGGAACACGCGCAGGGTGAGTTTCGACCGGGGCGTGTTCGCCGGGTTCAGCACACCGTGGCCGTCGACGGTGAGCTGGTCGCTGGTGCGGCTCTGGTCGCCCTGCCACTCCTGGCCCCGGCTGACCACGAGGTTGGTCTGGCGGGGACTGGCCGTCATCCCACCGCCGATCTCCTCGGCGGGTTTGCTCGTGAGCAGGCGAATCAGTCGGTCACTGCGCCGAAACGGCTGGTAGTAGAAGTGCTGCACTGGTTCACCGGGGTGGATGACGGCGAACTCGTAGCTGGCGGTGCCGTCCGCCCGCAGCGGGCCGAAGGTGCCGTCCGGCGGCAGGTTGACGAAGCTCCGCAGACCTGAGGCGAGCCGGCGGCCGGTCCGCGGGTCGACCCGGTAGAGCTCGAGGCGGGCCGGGCCGCCACCGGCGTTCGCCGGATACAGCACGACCCGACCGCCGAGTTCGATCGGCCCGGCCTGGTCGGTCACCTCGGTGGTGAAGGGCTGCTCGCCGGTGAGGAACTGGTACATCTGCTTGAAGGTGCCGGTGGAGGCGAGCAGTTCGCCGCGGTCGTCGGTGGGAAAGCGCGCGTTCTGGGCGCCGGCGATCCGCCGGGTCGGGTCGCCGATGCCCCACACCGCCAGCGTGCGCACCCCGCGGGGCGGCCCGGCGGGCTGCGGTCCGGCCACGCTGACCAGGTGCGCGACCCGGGCGGCCCGCGCGGGCGTGCTGGCCAGATAGCGCACGGCGAGGTCGGCGCCCTCGGCCTGGCCCACCAGGTCGACGGCCTTGCGGCCGCTCAGGGTGAGCAACCGGGCGATCTCGGTGTCGAGCCCGGTGAAGATCCGCTCCGCGGGTGGCTCCGGGTCCGACGCGTCGTAGTCGAAGGCCGCGATCCGGTCCGCTGGGTACCCGTTGCTGGTGAAACGCTGCGCCTGGACCCCGAACTGGTCGCCGGAGCCGAGGTTTCCCGGTACGAAGAGGATCGGCAGCCGGGCGGCGTCGGGTGGCGCCGCCGGACGCGCGATCTCCCGGGCGAAGGTGCCGGGGTCGGCCCCGGACGCGCGCTGGCTGGCGCTCCCGGAGCAGGCGGCAGCCGTCGCCAGCACGGCGAGGATCAGGCAGATCCGGCGGCGACGAGGCATGCCGCGCCCCTTCCTGCGGGAGGTCCGGCGGCTTCGTGCGCTGCGACCGGTGCGGATGTCTTGCGGGTACGGCTGTCACGCGAGTACGGCTGTCATACGGGTACGGCTGTCGGGTGGGCGCGGCGACCGGCGCTGGCGAACCAGTCAAAAGATCCCGGACACCGCGGGGAACGACAGAAGATATCGTTTCCCGGCGTCGTCCCGCGCGCCCTTCGCGACGCACGGCGACGCTGTTGGGTGATTGATGGGACGGACACCGGCTGTCGCCTCATGGTGGTAACGCCTGTCACGTCGATGTACGCCTCCGGCGTTGACCCGGACGCGGCCACCTGTCCGTCTCGGCTGGGCCGCCCATCACCCGGATCGTCATCACGGCCGCCGTGGTCACCGGCACAGTGGCAGCACCCTCGCGGGCAGGCATCCGCAGCGGCATGGAAGCCGGCGAAAAACCAGATGCGGTCCATGGTGTTGCCTGCCACCATGCTCGTATGCGTCCGACGGGGGAGGAGATTCCCCGGCAGCAGCCGCGGGGCGCCGTTTCGCGAGCCGATTCCCAGGTGGATGGCGGCGCGCTCGGCCCGCATGCCGGCCTGCGGTTCCTGCTGGGTTTTGTGGCTACTTTCCGGGGTGCGCTGCTCGCGGTCATGGCGAGTTTCGTGGCGTCGAGTCTGGCGATCTCCGTTCTGCCGGTCCTCGTCGGCCGGCTCGTCCAGGCCGTGGCCCGTGAGGGCGTCTCGGCCGGTGTCGTGTACTGGTACGCGCTGCTGCTCATCGGCGCCAACCTGATACACGATCTCTTCTGGCGCGGCGGTGAGGTGCTGTACCGGCGGCTGCTCGTGCACCGCGGCTACGAGTGCGAGGACGTTCTTTTCGGTCGGGTCATCGGGCAGCCCTACCCCTACTTCGTCGGGAAGTTCACCGGAAAGATCAGTAGTTTCGTGGCCACGATAGGCCGCGAGTTCCGTGACACCCTTGACGCCGCGTGCTTCACCTACGTCGAACTGGTAGTCCGTATTCCCGCGACGGTTTTCATCATGTTCGCCGTCAACGTCTGGTCCGGCCTGACCTTCCTGGGCGCGGTGCTGCTGATGCTGGTGGTCGGCCGGCGCACGGCTCGGCGCGCGTTTCGTGCCGAGAAGAAGCTCGCCGACGAGACCTCCGAGCTCGACGGCCATGTGATCGACATCATCGCGAACTTCGTCAGCGTGAAGTCGTTTCACCAGGAGCGGGCCGAGTACGCCGAGGTCCGGCGGCGGCGCCGGCGGGTCATCGACGCGGCCCGCCGATCGTCGCTGTGGGACATCGTGTTCTGGGCCTCGATGGCGGTGATCGTGCGCTACCTGGTGTGGCCGCTGTCGATCCTGCTCAACCTGTACCTCTACCGCAGCGGGCAGCTCAGCCTGGCGGAGTTCGCGACGTTCCTGTCCGTGCTGGTGATGTTCTCGGACTTCATCTGGATGATGGTGTGGGAGATCGCGCAGCTCAACCTGCGGCTGGCTCGGCTCGAGGAGGCCTACCACTACCTGTTCGGCGCCGATCCGGTCCAGGCGGCGATCGCGGTCGGTCCGGAGTCGCCCGCGTCCGGCCTCCAGGTCGACGCCGGTTCGTCGGCGGTGGTCAGCGGGCAGGTGGAACTGCGCGGTCTGGCGTTCGCCTATCCGGACAGTCCGACCCGGTCGGTGCTGTCCGACATCACCCTGGCGATCGCGGCCGGTGAGAAGATCGGGGTGGTCGGCCGTAGCGGGAGCGGAAAGACGACCCTGGTGAAACTGCTGCTCGGCTACTATCCGCTGCCGGCCGGCACGGTGCTTGTCAGTGGGTGTCCGGTGTCGAACGACCGGCTCGCCGCGGCGATCTCCTATGTGCCGCAGGACACCGCGTTGTTCCACCGGTCCATCCGCGACAACATCACATACGGGGCATCCGTCGCGGTACCCGAGCAGGAGGTCCAGACGGCTGCGACCCGGGCCCACGCGCATGGTTTCATCACCCGCGCCCCGCAGGGGTACGACACCCTGGTGGGCGAGCGTGGTATCCGGCTTTCCACCGGTCAGCGGCAGCGAATCGCGATCGCCCGGGCCTTCCTCGACGACAAGCCGATTCTGATTCTGGACGAGGCGACCAGCGCGCTGGACAGCGAAAGCGAGGTGCTCGTTCAACATGCCCTTGAACAGCTCTGGGCCGGCAAGACCGTGATAGCGGTCGCCCACCGGCTTTCCACCCTGCGCAACATGGACCGCATCATCGTTCTTGCCGACGGCGAGATCGTCGAACAGGGGACGCACACGGAACTGCTCGCGGCGGCTGGGCGTTACCAGGCGCTCTGGGAACGCCAGAGCGGCGGGATGCTCCCGGTCGACTGACCGCCGGTTCCCACCGACGGCCAGCCGACCACGACGGTCCGCCGTGGGGCCGCCCGGTCAGTCGGTGGTGCTGGTGGAACCGGGAAGCCGGACGGAATGGACGGTCAGCGGTCCGGGAACATCCACGTCCACGGTGATACCGATATCGGCCAGCAGCGCCGCGATATCAGGATCGACATTGATGTCGATGGTCGCCTCGCCGCTGGCGGCGAGGCTCGACAGCGCCGCGGTGATGATCGACCACAGCTGTTGCAGGGTGATGCCCGCCCATCCCAGGCAGAACGGATCGGTCGCGATGCTCTCGGCGACCGACTGTCCGGTGCCGGTGCCGGACCGGGTGGTGACCGGATGCCCGGTCGCGGTGTGTCCCGCGGCGGTGCGGGCGGCCATGATCCGGGTGAGCAGCGCGCGGGCGGCCACGATCTGCGCCGGGGAGGCGCTGGTGGTCGCGCCTGTGCCACCACCGGATGAGCTCCCGGTGCCGGAGCGGGTCGGGGAGCCCGCCGTACCACCCGCGGCCACCCCGCCGGCCACCTCGTCCGAGCCGGTGGGCTGGGCGGCGCCGGAGCTGGTGGAGCCGCTCGTGGCGCTGGCCAGTCGGACCGCCCGGAGGTCAACGGTGGCCGTGTCGGTGGTGTCGCCCGGGTCGTCCCCGGTGGCGCCGCCGAACGCCCGGGCGAGGTCGCCGCCGAGCGCGATCCAGCCGGCGGCCGAGGTGGGCCATTCGGAGCGACCGGCACCCGCCGCGTCCGCGCCCGAGGTGAGACCGAGGATGCGGCTCCAGTCGGTGGGGCCGCCGGTCAGACCGGGGTTGGTACCCGCGCGGGCCGGTAGGCCCTGGGTGGTGGAGCGGACCGCCAGGCCACCGGTCGAGCCGGAGTCAGAGCCGGAACCCGAACCGCCGCCGGAACCGGAACCGGACGAGCCGGGGCCCGAGCCGTCGCTGGAACCCGAGCCGCCCCTGGAACCCGAGCCGCCCCTGGAACCCGAGCCGCCGCCGGAACCGGACGAGCCGGCGCCGGCACCGAACGGTGCGGTGGGGCCGGAACCGTCCCCGGCGATACCCGGCCAGCCCAGCAGGGGCGGCGCCAGCGCGGCGGGCCGTGGTTCGGTGGACCCGGTTGGGCCCGTGCCGTTGTCGGGGGTGGAGACCGGCGCCTGGAGGCCGGAGGTGCCGAACACGATCAGGGCGGTCACGGCCGCCGCGACCGCGGTCGCGGCCATGCTGGGGACGAGCGCGCCGCGGCGCAGGCGGCGCGCGGCCAGCTGGTCCGCCTCGGCTCGGTTCCTGGCATGCCGGCCGCGTCTGGCCACGGTGGCGGCCTCGCGGCCCCCCGGGTCCGCGGTCGCGGCGGTGTCGAGGCTGGTGGTCTCGTCCAGACGGGGGATGACGGCGCTGCTGTCCACCCCCTGCTCCGGGGTTCCCAGGGCGGGGGCGCCCATCGACGGGAGGAGGACGCCGCTTCCGGCGGCGGCCGCGGCGGCGGCGACCTGGGTGCGCAGCCGCCGGGAGTCCGGCCGGCGCTCGGGCTTCTTGCGCAGCGTCGCCGCGACCACGCCGCGCAGCGGTCCGGGTAGGCCGCCGAGTTCCGGTTCGCTGTAGACGGTGCGGTAGAGCAGGGTGTCGAGCGGGCCGGTCCCGAACGGCGGCCGGCCGGTGGCCGCGAAGGCGACCGTCAGGCCCCACGAGAACACGTCCGCGGCCGGCCGGGCCCGGCGTGTGGTGGTCAGCAGTTCGGGGGCGAGATAGCCGATGCTGCCCAGCACGACGCCGGAGCCGGTCATCGTGCCGGGCGGGCCGGCGACGATCCCGAAGTCGATGAGCTTCGGACCCTCCTCGGCCAGCATCACGTTGCCCGGTTTGAGATCGCGGTGCACGACCCCGGCGGCGTGGATGGCACTGAGCGCCTCGGCGAGCCCACCAGCGAGGCGCCACAGGGCGTCACCGGAGAGCGGACCATCCGTGGTGACCGAGGCGAACAGCGTCGGTCCCTCGACGTACTCGGTGGCCAGCCACGGCACGTCGCCGTCCACGTCGGCGGCCAGCAGCCGGGCGACGCAGGGACTGTCGACGCGTGCGACCGCGGCCGCCTCCCGGTGGAAGCGGTGGCGCGAGCTGTCGTCGGTCGCGTACTCCTCCCGCATCACCTTGACCGCGGCGCGGACGCCGGCGGCGTCCACCCCGAGGTACACGATGCCCATCCCACCGGTGCCGATGCGTCCGACGAGACGGTATGGGCCTACTTGGGACGGATCGTCCGCCTGCAAGGACTTCCAGGACATGTCATGTCCCCCTCGGATGCTCCCCTCGCACGGCAGCTGCCACGAATGCCACCGTGCCGGGCACCGGGCGACGCGCGAAACCACTCGGCCACGAGGAAGGAATCATCGGCGTGCCCGGGCGCGGCTGTGCCGCCACCCGACGCATTCGTTTGTACCCGGACAATTCCGTTCTGGCTCGGGTGTGCACGCGCGGGGTAGCTACCACGAACGGGCGGTTCCAGGAGTTCCGAGGGGTGCGGGCTAACGGGTGACGAGGCCGCGGACGTCCGTGGTCGCAGTGCCGATCCCGGTCGGGGTACCGAAGGGACGACGCCCCACGGCCGGGTGGTAGCGCAGCTCGGCCTCCTCATATCGGTGGGTCCCCTGGTGCCAGCGCAGAATTCCGGCCAGCCAGTGCTGCAGTTCGAGCACATAGCCGCGCAGCGCTTCCCGGGCGTCCTCGTCGAGCTCCAGCTGGTCGTACAACGTGGGCAGTTCCTCGGCGACGATGTGCTGGAACTGTGCGATCCGGGCGTTCATCAGGTCGGCGACGATCTGGACGGCGCGTTCCCGTGAGCAGTCGAGAAAGTTCTCGATGACCAGCACACAGTTGTGGATCTCGCCCTCGAACTGGATCTCTTTCTGGTACGAGAAGACGTCGTTGAGCAGGCAGGCGTAGTCGGCGGCGGCGTTTTCCAGGGAGCGCATCGGTCGCGCCTGGAAGACCTCGGGCGGTATCGCCGGGCCCTGGGCGATCCGGCACAGCGCCATCGTCAGATCCGACCCGAAGGTCGCCCGGCGCATCTCGATGTAGTCGACCGGGTCGGGGATGCGGTTGTTGGCCTGGTTCGCGAGCTCCCACAGCCAGCTGTCGATCATCACTTCGACCGCTCGGCGGAACGTCGCCCGCTCGCCTGGTTCCATCGGGCCGGCGGTGCGCGCCCACAGGTCGGCGAGGCCGCGTTCCAGTGCGTCCATCGGGATGTCGGTGGGCGGACCGTCCAGTGGCATGAACGCCCGCAGCCGCTCGTTGTACAGCTTCGCGCCGGCCAGGTCCCCGGTCCGCCCGAAGATCACCGGGTAGAGGTCGTCCCCGTAGGTGCCCCAGGTCAGCCAGCCGGTGGTGAGATCCAGCTCGGCGGCGGAGGCGTCCGGGTGGATGCCGGCCGAACACAGCGCGAAGTCGAAGGCGATCAGCTTGTGTTCGTCCCAGATGCCGGGGATCGGATCGAGCATGCCGATCGCGGCCGCCCAGCGCACGATCTCCCGTCGGGAGGCGTCCAGGTGCGGGCTCTGCCCCGTCCCGAACGGCATCGAGAACGTCGGCAACCGGGTCGGGCCGACCACCCGGAACGGGACGTTCGCGTGCCGACGCAGCCGCTGCGGCGTCGTCGCGAGCAGGGACGGGATGATCTGCGCCGCCGAGGTGCCCAGGCTGGGCAGCCCGGGCAGGCCGGGTGGGGTCTGGGGCAGGCCGTTCGCGAGCAGGTCCGGGTTGGCGTCCTGGTTCATGTAGCGGCTTGACCGCAGGTGCCATTCGTGGCCGCCGGACTGCCAGTCCTGCAGGCCCTTGACGTACGCGAAGGTCGCGAGCCGACCCGCGGCGTCGATGCCGGACTCGTCGAGCACGGCCGGGACCTCGGTGAGGGCGGTGTGCTCGAACTGGTGCAGCCGTGAGGTGAGCAGATCGTTGACGGCGTCGGCGGCCTCCTGCGTCTCGAGGTCGAGGAAACGTTCGACGACGAGCACGCCGTTGGAAAGCTCGCCCTCCTCGGTCACCTCCCGTTCGTAGGAGAACAGGTCGTTACGCAGATGGACGGCGTCGGCGAAGGTGTCCCGCAGGACCTGCAAGGGTCGGGACGCCGCCACGGCGGCCGGGACCTCGGCGTCGGCCGCGTGCTCGACGAGGTTCGCCGACCAGGGTGCCCCGCCGACCTTGCGGCGCATCTCGATGTACTCGATCGGGTTCGACAGGCGGTCCGCGTTGATGTTGGCGAGTTCCCACAGCGACTCGTCGAGCAACGCACGGGTGCTGTCGACGAACCGGGCCCGCCAGGCGGGGGAGCGGTCCGGCACGGTGCGCGTCCACAGGTCGGCGAGGCCGCGTTCGACCGGGTTCGTCGGTTCCTCGGTGATCGGGCCGTCGACCGGCATGAACGCCGGCAGTCGGTCGAGGTAGGCGCGGGCGCCGGACATGTCGTGAGTGCGCTTGAACAGTTCGAGGAAGTGGTCGTCGAAGAAGAACACCCACACATACCAGTCGGTGATGAGGTTCAGTCGTTCGGCCGTGGCATCGGGGTGGGTGTAGGCACACAGCAGGGCGTAGTCGTGGGCGTCCAGATCCTGTTCGGTCCAGATCGCGAGCTCGCCCTCGGGCGGGTCGATCATTTCCATGGCCCGTGCCCAGACCCGGCTGTGATCCCGCGCGATGTCCAGATGCGGACTCAGTCGGGCCGGATAGGGCACATAGAACTCGGGCAGGGTAAACGGCTGCATGGCTCTCCGGGAAAACCCTTCTGTGCCGTTGGGAAATGCCGGGAAGGCGCCGCCGCCGCAGGGATCGAGATTCCTGCGGCGGCGGCACCGATGGCTGGGATCAGCGCCCGACTTCGACACCTTCGAGGATTCCGAGCGCGTCCGGGACGAGGACGGCGGCGGAGTAGTAGGTCGTCACGAGATACGAGATGATCGCCTTGTCGTTGATGCCAGCGAAACGTACCGACAGGCCCGGCTCGTACTCGTCGGCGAGACCGGTGTAGTTCAGGCCGATGACGCCCTGGTTCTCCTCACCGGTACGCACCGCGATGATGGAGCTGACACCCGTGGCGGAGACCGGAATCTTGCTCAACGGCAGGATCGGAACGCCCCGCCAGGCCGGCACGTGCTGGTCGTGCAGCAGCACGGTGGCCGGGTAGATCCCGCGGGCGGTGGCCTCCCGGCCGAAGGCGGCGATCGTGCGGGGGTGCGCGAACAGGAAGTGCGTACTGCGCCGACGGCTGAGCAGTTCGTCGAGGTCGTCCGGGGTCGGCGGGCCGGAGCGGGTGGGGATGCGCTGGCGCAGGTCGGCGTTGTGCAGCAGACCGAAGTCGCGGTTGTTGACGAGCTCGTGCTCCTGGCGCTCCCGCAGCGACTCGATGGTGAGCCGCAGCTGCTGCTCGAGCTGGTTCTGCGGCTCGTTGTACAGGTCGGCGACCCGGGAGTGAATCCGCAGCACGGTCTGGGCGACGCTGAGCTCGTACTCGCGCGGTGCGAGTTCGTAGTCGACGAAGGTGCTGGGGATGTCCGGCTCGCCGGTGTGCCCGGACGCGATCGCGATCTCCGCCTCGCCGTGCTTGTTGGCCGCGGGCACCGGACGGGCGCGGTACTCCGCCAGGTGCTCGCCGAGCTCGGCGTCCCGGTCGGCCACCTCGGCGAACTGGTCGCGGGTGAGCACCAGCACGGTGGCGGCGGTCAGGGCCCGGGCGGTGAACTCCCAGCTCAGGTCGGACTCGACGAGCACCTCCTCGCCGAAGAAGCCGCCGTCGGCGGTGACACCGAGGGAACGGTCATCCCCGTACTCGCCCGGGCCGAACCGCTCGACCTTGCCGTGGGCGATCAGGTACACCGCGTCGGCCGGGGTGCCGGCCTCGACGATGACGTCACCCGGTGCGTACTCCCGCTGGGTGAAACGGTCGGCGAGCGCACCGAGGGCGTCCCCGCCGTAGCCGCGCAGCGCGGGCAGTTCCGCGAGCTCGCCGGGAATCACCCGGACCTCGGAGCCGGTAGAGGTGAACGTGATGATGCCGTCGCCCAGCACGTAGGCCAGCCGCCGGTTGACCCGGTAGACACCGCCTGCGGTCTGGACCCAGGGCAGCACGCGCAGCAGCCAACGGGAGGTGATCTCCTGCGACTGCGGAACGGACTTGGTGGTCGTCGCGAGATTACGCGCGGCCGCCGTGCTGAGGCTCAGCTGAAAATCCTCGCCAGGCGCCGCGGAGTCGGTCGAAACGGGCTCGGTCATGGGGCTCCACCTCTCTGTGGTGCTGCAGGGCTCTGTGAGCTCGTGCGGGACAGGTCAGTTGGGGTCGTGCTCTCGTTTCCCGGCGCGCTGGCACGCCAGCGGGACGGGTGTCCGCCCAGGACAGGCGCCAGGCGGCGGGCGGTCTGCTCCCGGGGAGGGGCGCAGGCGATCTCGGACGGGTTCCCCAGCCCGGGTTGCCGACCGAGGCAGGGACGCGACCACGTCAGGGACGCACCCGTGCCGGGACACGCGAAGGCCCGGGATGCGAGGACGGTCCGGGCCAGGCCCGCGAACACGGCCACGACCGATGGCAGGACCGTGGCCGGGCATGGCGAACCGACCGTGACACCAAAATCGCGCGGATTTCCGCGCCGCCTGGTGCTACGGCGAAAATTCCCCGGGAAATGAAGTCGACCACGGCGGCTCCGGCGGAGCCGACAGCAGTGGATTTCGGTGTTACCGGAAGAGGATCAGCCCGGCAGAATCAGGCCCGAAAAAGATCCTGCTTCCGCGGGCACCGTACACCGCATCGTCGACCGTTCCATACCGCTAGAACCCCCGTGGCGTTACGCGGCTGGCATCTTGTGCCGCACTCATGATCTGGGACGAAGCGCTCCTCGGCGTGCAACGGGAGCCTCCCTCAGAACTGGCATGGGCGGCAAGCACTTTGGCGAACCAATCGAAGACTGGTCACCGGATGGTCCCCGGCCACCGCCATCGGGATCTTCGAGGTTACCGACGGTTAGTGCCGCGGCGGCCGGCGGAAAAGATTGCACGTGGCGCCGGTAGCCGCCCTTCCCGGATGGACGGGCATCGGAGCGGAAGAGGAGCGCATGGTTTTCGATCGGGCTGAGGTGATTCTAGTAGAAGTCGGTTTCCCGGTCACCCCGCTCGCTTCGGCTCGGTCGGTAGCCCGCGGCGAGGATATCCGGGCGTCTGGTGTTCCGCCGTACCTTCGGGTCGGCCGGAGCGAAGCACGATGCCCCGTGGTGGAGCTCGGCGCACCACGGATGGTGTGCGGCGTTCCAATAACGTGAACACGCCTGCCGGGATGGGCCGCGTACTCGTGTCGGCCCGCCGGCCGGGCGCCGGCGAGTGGCCATCGGCCGACGGGGCCTGGCGGCGATCTGGTCGGAGGCGACCGTGGGCTGGTAGGACGGCTCCACCGGCGGTGGCTGGTGAGCCGCGGATCCGGCCGGTCAGGGGCGCCGACCCCACCGCCGTCGACAACTGCCGACGGCGGTGGGAGGTCGGTCGGACACGCAAATCTGATTAGGGACCAAATACCCGGTTACTCGACGTCCGTGGGATGTTGCCAATGCGGATCCGGCCGGGTTCGCGAACCTGGCCGGACTTTCCGGCGCGGTGCCCGGAGGTCCGGACGCGGTGCTCTGGATGTCCGCGGAAGTTCCCCGCCGGACTCGGGGGGCCACGGACCCGCGGGCGGCTGGGCCGCGCTTCGCCTACCGCCGGATCCGGTCGAGCATCGTGTGCCGCAAGTGACCTGAAGCGCACGGGCGGCGCATTGAATGCCACACCCGGGGTGGGTCGTTACGCGTTGAACTTGTCACCCTTAGTAAGCGCTCGCCAGTCATTCATGGCTAGCTGTGGCTAGCTGATTCGACCAGACTCTAGTCATTAGTGACTAGTAATCACCGGTGGCCTCGCTCGGCTTCGGACTACCGGACCCGGCGGGGGAGCGAATCAGTGGCTGGCCGGGGCAACGATGGCCAGCGGGTGGGTGGCCCTGGTGAACGCGGCCATCTGCTCGACGGACCAGGGGCTCAGCGCCCACGGGGTTCGTTCGGCCGCCACGCGGTAGTCATCCCACTCGACCCAGCGCCACTCGACCACCTCGCCGGGATCCGGGTTCGGCTCGCCCACGGCCCGCGCCACGAAGACGGGGCAGAACTCGTTCTCGACCAACCCATCCGCCGCCGTCGCCCGGTAGGCGAAGTCGGGCAGCGCGCAGCGCAGATCCGTGACGACCAGGCCCAGCTCCTGGGCGATCCGCCGCTCGACGGCGGTCTCGATCCGTTCGCCCGGTCGAGGATGGCCGCAACAGCTGTTGGTCCACACGCCCGGCCACGTCCGCTTCTCCAACGCCCGCCGGGTGACGAGCAACCGCCCGTCCTCGTCAAAAATGTACGAGGAAAAGGCCAGATGCAGGGGCGTGTCATGGTCATGTACGGATAGCCGTGGCGCCGTCCCGCACGGTTGGCGGTCGGCGTCGAGCAGCACCACCTGATCGTCGACGTCCACGAGGGGAACCGATGCTTGCGGACTCACGCGTCTGGCCTCGCCTTCCCGAAACAGCTTGCAGGGGTCTCCCCATCCTCCCGGTGTCCCGGTTCGACCGCGGCCCGGGGCCCGAGCACCTCTGGTCACATCCTGCGTCGACCCCCACCGCCCAGGGCCCACCGCCCCGAAGGCCCACCCCGACGAGGTAGTCCGCAGGTGGGCGATGGGTGGGCGCCGTGACGGACGAGCAGACCGGCAGAGGCCAGCTGGTCGCTGGTCGCTGGCCGCGGCGCTCAGGTGCTCAGGAGGTCAGCATGCCGCAGCGGTCACGGATGCCGGCGAGCAGTTCCCAGTCGTCGCTGGACAGGACGGAGAGCGCCGCGGGGAAGAGACCCTCCTGTTCCTTGACGATGTGCCGGCGCAGCAGGGTCAGCGTTTCGATGACCCGGGCGGGCCAGGCGGGATCGGTGCCGGCGGTGCCATCGGTCGCACCGGCGAGGACGGCCTCGATACGGCGATGTTCGCCGCACAGAATGGCGATCTTCTCGGGGAACTCGACAGCCATGGGTGGGAAAAGGCCTCGTTCCTCGACCTCGGTATGCGGTCCGAGAACAGACGTGATCGCGGTGCAGCTCTCGACCAGCGCCTCGATATCGCCACACCGATAGGCCGCGCGGGCCAGAGCGGACAGTTCGACGAGTTCGTCGTGTTCCCGGATCAGGTCGTCGATGGCCGGGGTGGCCAGGCACCAGCAGTAGTCAGACACAGTAGGGCCGTCCTCGGGGTCGGGGGGAGACCGGCGTGGATCGCCGACCGCGGTTACGCCGGACGCGCCGCCAGCCAGTGGGGGAGCGCCGGGCCGGCCGGCGACGAAAGGCAACGTGTGAGGCGTTGACCTGCGCAGTTGCCCGGACAGTGGCGTACGCGCCGTCGTGGCCGAAGGCCAGGATGTGCGGGTACGGCGGGCAATCGTGCCGGTCGGTTCGGGCCGGGTGGACGCGAGGAGTGCCGGCGGGCGTGGGGCACCCGCCGGCGGGGGTCGCGAAGCCGTGGCCCGGGTTTCGGCTCCGGCCCCGCCATCGGGAAAATCGCCAGTGCCGTCATGTCACCTCTGTTCCGCCCGGCGGCGCACAGGGTCGCGCCACCGCATCCATCATGCGGCGGCCCGGGCGGGACCAATATGGACCTTGGTCCCGTTGGTCGCCGTCCAAACGACCGTGCTGCCGCGGACCGCAATCCTCGATGCGTCCCTGCCGGTTCGCCCGAAAAGTGGAAACGGATTATCCGGCGAATTTTCGTGCCGAGGTCGTCCGTATGATTCCTTGTTTTCCTGGAGATCTGCTCTTTTTCCGGAGGTGTGCGGATCGCGGTGCCCGGGAAACGGGAGGTCGCTCATCCGAGGGCGCCGGTGGCCGTGGGCGGGTTCCCCTGGACATGCCAGGCGTCCGCGGGCGCGCCCTCGGGCCTATGCTCCAGTCTGCGCGACCAGGGTCGATGGTGAGGTTCCGGTGCCGCTATGACCCGGCCGCGCGCGGTGGTCGCCTGCCATCACCACGCCCCGGTCTCCGATCCCGGTCGCTGGGCCTCGGTCGTAGGGCGTGGTCCTCGTGCCTGGTCGAGGGATGGTCGGATGGTTGGCCGGCCGGGATGCTGGTTCGGGCGTACCGGCCCGAGTGGGGGATGCCGATGTCGAGCGCACCTGAACCGCTGCTTGCCGCGACGCAACGACAGTTGCTGCACCGGGTGGCATCCGAACAGGCGGATGCCCGGGCCCCGTCGCTGGTGGCGGCCGTGGCCCGGGATGGCCAGACCGTCTGGTCCGCCGGCCGGGGTCGCGCGGTCGGCCCGGCCAGGGCTCCCGCCGACGACATCGGTGGCGGGGCGGCGCCTGGCGCGGGCACCGCCGACGGGGGCGGACGGGTGACGCTGGGGGAGGCGGGCCGGCCGGGCCCGGATACCCAGTATCGGATCGGGTCGATCACCAAGACGTTCACCGCGGTGCTCGTGCTGCGCCTGCGGGACGAGGGCCGGTTGTCACTGGCGGATCCCCTCGACCGACATGTGCCGGGCACAGCGGTCGGCGACAGCACGATCGCCCAGCTCCTGGCCCATCTGGGCGGGATCACCGCCGAGACGCCACCACCCTGGTGGGAGCGGGTGGCCGGCAGTGAGCACGCCACCCTCGACGAGGCCGTCGGGCCTGACCCCCGGCGGTTCCGTCCCGGGCGGCGCCATCACTACTCCAACGTCGGTTTCGCCGTTCTCGGCGAGCTGGTCGCCCGCCTGCGTGGGATGAGCTGGGCGCAGGCGCTGGACCGGGAGCTGCTGGCGCCGCTGGGGCTGACCCGCACCACCGGGGCGCCGATGGCCCCCCACGCGCAGGGGTACGCCGTTCATCCGCATGCGGATGTTCTGCTGCCCGAGCCGGCGCATGACGCGGGGGTGATGGCGCCGGCCGGTCAGCTGTGGTCGACGGTGACCGACCTGGTTCGCTGGATGGCGGTCCTGGGCGGCCACAGCGACGCCGTGCTGTCGCTGGACACGTTGGCCGAGATGCGGGAACCGGCGGCGGTCGAGGCAGACAGCGGCGAGTGGCAGCTCGGCGCCGGCCTCGGCCTGCAGCTGATCCGCCGCCCGAACGGTCTGGGCGGCCCGAGTGGCCAGCGTGGCCTGGCTGGGACGAGCACCGTGTTCGTCGGGCATGGTGGTTCGATGCCGGGGTTCGTCGCCGCGGCGTGGAGCCGTCCGGGGGGCACCGCCGCCGTGGCCCTGTCGAACGCGACGAGCGGAGTCGCGGTCGGGGAACTCACCCTTGACCTCATCGACTCGGTCGACGCGCTGCAGCCGTCGCTGCCCACCGAATGGCTGCCCGGCCCGCTGGTCGACGGCGACACGTTGGACGTCACCGGTGTCTGGTATTGGGGGCCAGCTCCCTACATAGTGACGTTGCGTGGTGACGGCACGTTGGTGCTCACGCCGCAGGGTCGCTACGGTCGGGCCTCCCGGCTGCGGCCGGGCCCCGCCGCCGGGACCTGGACCGGGCTCGACGGCTACTTCGCCGGTGAGACTCTTGTCCTCGGTCGGGACGCGTCCGGTCGGCTGACGAACCTCGAGCTCGCGTCGTTCGTGTTCACCCGCAGGCCCTACGCGCCCGCCGACCGGATTCCCGGTGGTGTCGATCCACATGGCTGGCAGTAACGGCCGGCGGGGCGCGGCGGATTGGCGGGGTGTGGCGGGCCGGCGGGGTGTGATGGTCGGCGGGTCGTGACAGGCAGGTAAGAAGGGTCAGGGGAGGGCGCATGTTCCGCCGTCTGGGTCGGCGCGGGGTGTTGCAGCGCGCGCTGTACGTGCAGGTGGTGCGCCCGGGTGGGCGCCGCAGGTGGGTGCTCGTCGGGCTTGGCTTCGACGCGGCGGACCCGATCGCGGTGACCCTCACGGTAGGCGGGCCAGGGGTCGATCAGATCGTCTGGCGGTTCGCGCGTCGGCTGCTCGCCGAGGGCACCCGACGGCCGGTGGGTCTTGGGGACGTGCGGGTCCGGCCGGCGGTGGCCGCTGGCGAGGCGGCGCTGGCCCTGCGGTTGTCCAGCCCGTCGGGGATCGCCGAGTTCGAACTGCCCGCCCGTGAGGTGGTCGCCTTTCTCTGGCGCAGCTTCGCCATGGTCCCGGCGGATGCCGAGGTCGACCGGATCGACTGGACCGCCGAACTGCGATTTCTGCCCGGTGGCCCGGAGGGGCCGCCGGGGTCCGCCCTGCGTCGGCGGGCCAGGGGCCGGTTCCCGGCCGGTCCGCGTCACGCGGGTGCCTAGCGCGCTGGCCCTGAGCGTTTCCGGCTGTGGTGCGGTGGCCGTGGGCACATGCTCCGGGACGGCCCAGCCACATCGGGCTGGTGGCCGATGGCGCGCGGCGCCTTGTCGCGCCGTGCAACACTGGATGGACGGGGACGGCTGACGGTCCGTCCACGGCCGACCATGCCCGGGGTGATGCGGCCCACGGGGAAAGGAGCAGCAGTGGCGGTGCGACTGAACTGCCCGTGTGGCGAGTTCATCGAAGGTGCGGACGAGGACGAGCTCGTCGAGAAGACCCAGACGCACCTGGCGGAGAACCACCCCGGTCACGAGTACACCCGCGACCAGATTCTCTTCCTGGCCTACTGAGGGCGGCTTACCGAGCCCGCCGACGCGGAGGCCGCTGGCGGCACGGCGCCAGCGGCGATTCGTCGGGGCCCGTCCGGCCGGCTCCCGCGCCCGGCGCCCGCTTCGTGCGCGCCGGGCGCAGGAGCCGCCGTGGGGCCAGTCCGATCAGGGGCCTCGCTGGCGGGGCGTCATCCTGGTCATCCGGCGCCGGGTACCGTCACGTTGCGCTCGTTGAAACCGAAGCCGTTCTGCGTGGCGGTCTGCTGCAGGCTGGTGAACGCCTGCTCGGCGCTGTTGACGTCCGCCTCGGTGGCGGTCCCACCGCGCAGGCGGCCGGTGAGAGTGGAAAACGTGTTGCGTACTGACTGGGTCGCTCGACACAGACTTGGATTCGCCAGCGCGAAACTGTTCGCAACCTTGATCTCATGGACGACGAAGACCCCGGCGATCGCGGCCTTGGCAAACGTGCGCTTGCGCTTGTCGGCACCGGACTTGAAACCGCCGTTCTTCAGCGGCTTGTAGATGTACCGGTGGAAGGCTCCGAGCGCAAGGCCAGAATGCAGTGCAAAACGGGTCTTGGCGAATGCCTTGGTGTTTCCGTTTGTCGGACACGCGCCGTTGAACTCGGCGTCCGAGGACGTCGATGTGGCGGAGCTCCCGGTGACCGACGACGAGGACTTCGGCCCGCAGCCAACCAGCAGCACCAGGGCCAGCAAGGAGGCCGTGACCGCTGCCAGACATCGCGCGTTACGCACGCTTGTACCCTTCTGTCCTCAGCGAACGTGACCTCGGCGGCGCCACGGTAGGGCTGGTCCGGGGCGGGACGAGGCGGTGGCCGTTGGCCACCTGTCCGAGGCGTCGCGAAGCCTACCGATGATCAGCTCTCCGCGCGGGCCGTCGTCGGATATTGGACGCCACCGCACTCCGGGGGTCGCGGGGGTGCGGGCCGGCCAGGCGATGCCGAGCGTCCACGGGTGGGTGGTCGGGGTGGTCGGGGCCACTCGGGCGGGGGATTCGGTCGGGCGCTCCGACCGTGGAGGAAAAACGCGCCCCGACCATTGTTTTCGGCACTAAAAGGCGACACGCTGCGACTGTCCTCGATCCGCTCGCTGTCACGTTCGGGCGGTCATGTCGTCGGCCCGGGTAGGCTCCGGAAGAAGATGGCTCAGGCATTCTTCCGGTATTCGTGGAAACGCGATGCGGGGCTTCTGAAGGGAACAGGGGCGGATCACGTGGGTGATAATCCGGTACTGACTCCGGAAAGCACCGCGGTGCGGGTCGCGTTGTGGCGGGCCCTGCATGTCCAGCTCGACCCGCCGCCGCACGTGCTGGCCGACGAGGTGGGGTTGGCCCTGGTCGAGCCCGGCGACGGTTGGCAGGGGCGTCCGGACATGGACCCGGGGGCGACCCGGCGCATCCGCGCGTCCATGGTCGCCCGCGCCCGACTGCTGGAGGATCTGCTCGCCGAACAGGTCGCGCGCGGGGTCGGCCAGTATGTGGTTCTCGGCGCGGGGCTGGACACCTTCGCCCAACGCCGGGTGGATCTCGCCGCCGGGCTGCGGGTGTTCGAGGTCGACCAGCCCGGCCCGCAGGAATGGAAACGTCAACGGCTGGTGGCGGGCGGGTTCGGCGTCCCGCCGTGGTTGCGGCTGGTGGCGGTGGATCTCGAGGCTGACGGTGACTGGTGGCCGCGGTTGGTGTCCGCCGGTTTTGATCCGACCAGGCCCGCCGTGGTGGCCGCCACCGGGGTCTCCCAGTACCTGACCAAAAGCGCGACCGCGGCGACGCTGCGTCACAGTGCTGTCCTCGCGGCTGGTTCGACGCTGGTCGCCACGTTCATGCTGCCGGAGGAACTCATCGAAGCGCAGGAGCGGCCCGGGCACGCCCGGGCGCGGGCCTCGGCGCAGGCCGCCGGCACACCCTTTCTCAGCTTCTTCACGCCGACGCAGTTCCAGGATCTCGCCCGCGGGTGCGGCTTCGCCACCACGCGGCACGTGTCCGCCGCGGACCTCGCCGAGCGCTACTTCACCGGCCGTCCGGACGCACTACGCCCGTCCAGCGTGGAAGATCTGATCGTCGCCACCGTCTGACCGTGACGTCGCCCCGGCCCGAGCCGAGCAGAGCCGGGGCGATCAGCCGAGGGCACCGGTGAGCAGGGCGCCGGTGACGCCGCCGTCGACGAGCAGGTCGACACCGGTGATGAAGGAGGCGTCCGCGCCGAGCAGGAAGGCGGTCGCGGCGGCGATGTCGCTGGGGGTGCCGAGCCGTCCGGTGCCGGAGGCGTCCACCATCATGCGCATGAAGACGCCGTTCTCGCCGGCGAGTTCCGCCCGGCCCATGACGGTGTCGATGATGCCGGGGCTGATGCTGTTCACCCGGGCTCCGCGCCGACCCCAGGTGGTGCTGGCGGCCTGGACACGCAGGTGGTTCGCCCGCTTGGCGATGCCGTAGGCCGAGGCCGGGTCGAGCGGCGGGTCCGGGGTGAGCAGCGGCAGGGCGAGCAGCTGGTCGGTCGGGGTGGTCGCGAGCTCGCGTTCCTGCTCGGGGGTGAGGGACGCGGCCAGGTGCCCCGCCATGCTGGAGATGATCACGCCGGCGCCGCCGGGTGCGATGACCGGTCCGAACGCGTCCAGGACCAGGGCGACGCCGAGCAGGTCGACGGCGAGCACGGCACTGGCCGACGCCTGCACGGGGGACAGACCCGCGGTGTGCACGATGTTGATCACCGGTCCGAGTCGGTCGGCGACATCGGCGAGTTCCTGGACGGAGTCCGCCGAG
Organism: Frankia umida; assembly: GCF_023242945.1. Lineage (NCBI taxonomy): Bacteria > Bacillati > Actinomycetota > Actinomycetes > Frankiales > Frankiaceae > Frankia > Frankia umida. Next base: position 115,427 of record NZ_JALKFT010000001.1, on the reverse strand, counting down.
CTCACGTCCACGACCTGCGAGACGACGGTGAGCCCCTCGTCGGAGAGTTCCCTCTCGACCCGGGTGAGCGCCTGCTCGCCGATGTCGGCCACCAGGATCGTCCGGCCGGCGCCGAGACGGCGGGCCACCGACACACCCATACCGCCCGCGCCGACGATCACCAGTATCTGGCCGTTCATGCGGCTCACCTCCGCGTCCACGTTGACCGGCGTCACGATGACCGTGGTGACGATGGCAGACCGGACATTCGTGGGCAACCGGCCCGGTCGGGCGGCGCGCGACCGGGCCGGTGTGCCCCCCGGCGGTCGGGGTATCGCAGCTGTGGGGTGAGCATCAATGGTCACGTGTCTGGGACCGCGCGCCAGGGTGCGTGCGCCGAGTACCGCGCTGGTCGAGCTGCTGGAGCTGCTGCGCCGCCGGCTGCACATGGAGGCGGCCTGGCTGGGGCGTCTGGACGGGGACCTGCTCGTCATCCAGGTGATCAGCGGCCGGGAGCTCCCGCTGGGCCTGGTGGCCGGCAGCACCGTGCGTCGCGACCAGAGCCTGTTTCGCCATATCCTGGCCGGCGATCTGCCGAACCTGATCCCCGACACCTGGAGCGATCCGCGGACCGTGTCGCTGGCCCCCGTCCGCGAGCTCGCGGTTCGGGCCTACGCCGCGACCCCCGTCCTGGACGCGGACGGCCGGACCTACGGCCTGGTGGGTTGCCTGAGCCGGCAGCCGCAGCCATCGCTGGGCGATCGGGAACTGCGACTGCTGAACCTGCTCGCCGGCCTGCTCACCGGATACGTGACCGATCTGCACCGCATGTGGGAGTCCCGTAGCCGGATCTGGCGCCGCATCCAGGCCGTCATGGAGGAAGGCGCGCCCCACATGCACTTCCAGCCGATCATCGACCTGCGGACCGGCCGGACGATCGCGGTCGAGGCGCTGTCCCGCTTCCGCACGCACGCCGTCCCCGAGGAGGTGTTCGCCGACGCGGCGCAGGTGGGGCTCGGCGCCGAACTGGAACTGACCGCGGTCGACCGGGCGCTCGCGATGCTCCCGCAGCTCCCACCCGACATCCGCCTCGCGGTGAACGCGTCCCCCTCCGTCGTCACCAACCAGCTCGCCGACCGTTTCCTGCGCACCGGACGCCCGGAGCAGCTCATCCTGGAGCTCACCGAGCGCGAGTACATCGCCGACGACGATGACGACCTGTTCGCCGTGGTCGAACGCCTGCGTTCGCACGGTGTGCGGATCGCCCTGGACGACGTGGGCACCGGGTACGCGGGGCTGGGCGTCCTGTTGTGCCTGCGCCCCGACATCATCAAGCTCGACCGGTCCATCGTGCGGGACATGGCCGTCAGCCCCGCCCACGCCGCCGTCGCCGCCGGGATGTCACGTATCGCCGACGGTCTGGGCAGCGACGTGATCGCCGAGGGCATCGAGGCCCCCGCCGATCTCGAGGCCGTGATCGGCGCCTCCATCGGCTACGGCCAGGGTTTCCTGCTCGGCAGCCCGCGCGCCGACCTGACCAGCCTGGGCCGCTTCCCCGGGATCTCCGGGACCTCCGGGACCTCCGGCCGCCCGTTACGACCACTGACGGGCGCCAGACCCCGGTAGGGCCCCCGCTCCGGTCGCGGTCTGGGTGAGCGGGATCTACCGGGGCTCGGGGGGCTGCTCGCAGGGGTGGACCAGGCCGATCTCGTAGGCGAAGACGACTGCCTGGACGCGGTCACGAAGCTCGAGTTTGGCCAGGATGCGTCCGACGTGCGTCTTGACCGTGGCCTCCGACAGCACCAGCCGGGCGGCGATCTCGGCGTTGGACAGGCCCGCGGCGACCTCGTGCAGGACATCGCGTTCACGTTCGGTGAGCCGTTGCAGGCGCCGGTCCGCCGGATGGGTGCTGGGCTGGGATCGGGGGTCGGCTGCGGGGTGGGGCGCCGCGCCCGGTGCGGCGTCCGGTGCGGCGGGGAGGCGGTGGGCGAAGGCGTCGAGGAGCCGACGGGTGACGCTCGGGGAGATGACGGCATCTCCGGTGGCCACCGCTCGGATCGCCGAGAGCAGGTCGGCCGGAGGAACGTCCTTGAGCAGGAAGCCGCTGGCTCCGGCGCGCAGGCCGGCGAAGGCGTACTCGTCCAGGTCGAAGGTGGTGAGGATGAGCACGCGTGACTCGCCGCCGGCGGTGACGATCGCGGCGGTCGCCTCGATGCCGTTCATCGTCGGCATCCGCACGTCCATGAGGACGATGTCGGGGCGTAGCCGTCTGGTGAGTTCGACGGCCTGGGCTCCGTCCGCGGCCTCACCGATCACGGTGATGTCCGGCTGCGAGTCGAGCACCATGCGAAAACCCATCCGCAGCAGTGGTTGGTCATCGACCAGCAGCACCGACGTCACCGCCCGGGACGATCCCGGTGCGTGGGCCGGCTGGGACGGATCAGCGGGGACGGTCACCCTCAGACCCTCCCATCGCGGGTGGCACCGCCCTCGTCGGTTGTCCGCAGGCCGACCGCGACGGGGATCCGGGCCCGCACCTGCCAGCCGCCGTCGCGCAGCGGACCGGCCTGGACGGTGCCGCCGTAGACGGCGGTGCGCTCCCGCATGCCCACAAGGCCCTGTCCGCCCCCGGTGACATGCCCCGCGGTCGTGGCGGTCGTGGCGGTCGGGATGGATGTGCCGGCGGTGGGGGCGGCGGTGGTGGGGTGGCGCCGGCCGGTGTCGCGGATGTCAAGGCGGACGGCGCGCCGGTCGTAGGCCAGCTCCACGGTGGCGGTGGCGCCCGGACCCGCGTGTTTCAGGGTGTTGGTGAGCGCCTCCTGGACTAGCCGGTACAGCGTCAGCTGCACGCCCGCCGGTAGCGGCAGCGGCTTGCCGTGGGTGGTGAGGCTCACCGGCAGGCCGGCGCCGCGGACCTGGTCGATCAGGGAGTCCAGGTCGTCCAGGCCGGGTTGCGGGGCGGTGCCGTCGACGGTGCCGTCGGTGCGCAGGACGCCGAGCAGCCGGCGCATCTCCGCCAGCGCCTCCCGCCCGGTCCGCGAGACCTGGGCGATCGCCTGCAGCGCCGGCCCGTCCGGCCCGGTCGGCGCCCCGGTACCAGCGGAGGCCCCGGTGCCAGTGGATGTCGTGGTGTCGGTGGATGTCGTGGTGTCAGCGGGGGCTGTGGGGGCTGTGGTGTCAGTGGGGGCCGCGGTGCCGGCGGTCAGGGCGAACTGGGCGCCGTCGGCCAGGGCGATCATCACGGACAGGTTGTGGGCGACGATGTCGTGCATCTCGCGGGCGATGCGGGCACGTTCGGCGGCGGCGGCGATCTGGGCCTGCTGGTCACGTTCCCGTTCCAGGCGGTCGGCCCGGTCGGTGAGGGTGGCGAGGTAGGCCTGCCGGGTGCCCGCGTTGCGGCCGAGCACCCCGGCGGTGACGGCGACGAGCCCCAGCACCACCACGTTCGCGAGGAACGGTGCGTGGTTGCGTTCCCGCCACCCGATCCCGGCGAGCACGACACCGATGCTGACCACGATCGTCGCGACCAGACGCTGCCGGCGCGTTCCCAGCCTGGCCACCGTGTAGAACGCGATCGGCACCCCGAAGTCCGGGTCGACCACATGTCCGACCAGCAGCTGCAGCAGACCCGCCGCCACGCAGACGGCGAACACCGCGACCGGATACCGGCGCCGCCAGATCAGCGGTGCCACGCCCAGCACGGCGAGCACGATCGTCGCGGTCTGCCGGCTACCCGACGTCCAGGCCAGGGTGTTGAGCAGCGCCGCCCAGGCGAACAGGCCGAGGAAGGCGGCGAGGGCCGTGTCCACCAGCGTCGGGTGGCCCCGCAGGAAGCGTCCGGCCCTCCCGTGGCGCATCCGTCCGAGCACGACCCCCGGCTCCGCCGGTTCGGGCGCCGTCCGGTCCATGACCGCCAGCTGGTCCCGCTGGGCCGGTGGGGCCGCGTCCGGGAGCGTCGTCATGGTCGCCATCGTGACCTTTCCTGGCCGGGGAGGCGATACCGCCACGTGGGTGGGACGGCGTCGGTACGGCGCCGCGGGGGTGCCGGGTGAGCCGGCGCTCAGACGTCCCGGCGGACAAGGACGAAGGCGGCGGCGGTGAGGGTGACGACGAGGTAGGCGATCAGGACGAGCACCCCGTGGGTGGGGGAGGGCAGGCTGGACGAGGGGACGACCTGCATCAGCGCGTCGCCGGAGGTGGACGGAAGGTAGTCGCTGATTCGGGCGAGGTTGTGCGGCAGCGCGCCGACGAGCTGGGGGAGCACGAGCAGTACGCCGAACAGCACGCCGATGGCGGCGGGAGTGCTGCGCAGCAGGGTGCCCAGTGTCAGACCGAGCACGCCGATCGCCGAGACGAAGAACGCGGTGCCCAGCACGGCGCGCACCACGCCGGGATCGGACAGCGCGACGTCGATGTGCCGCGGGGCGAGCATGGCCTGGCCCGCGGTGAAGGCGATCAGGTTGGCGACCACCATCAGGGTGAAGCTCACCGCCGCGAAGACCGCGACCTTGGCCCACAGCACCGGCAGCCGGCGGGGTACCACCCCCAGGGTGGCGCGGATCATCCCGGTGGCGTACTCGCCGGAGATCATCAGGACGCCGAGGACACCGAGGGCGAGCTGGGCGAGGTACATGCCGCTGAGGCTGGTCGCGGTGGCGTCGAAGGTGCGCTTGTCCTCGACGGTGTAGTGGTCCCAGTTACTGGCCGTCGCCTTGGCGAGCACGACGCCGAGCAGGATGGTCACCGCGAGGGCCGCGGCCAGGGTCCACGCGGTCGAACGCAGCGAGGTGAGCTTGGTCCACTCGGAGCGCAGCACCCGCAGCTGGGTGACGCGCTGATGCGGCCGGGCATGCCGGGACGAGGACGGGGACGAAGGCGAGGACGGGGACGGGGACGACGTGGCGTGCGGGGTGCCCGCGGTGATCGTCTGCGTGCTCATGTCGGGTGCTCCGATTCGGGGATACCGAGGTGGGCGAGGCTGGTCACGTGGCGAGGCCGGTCACGTGGCGGCGGTGGCGTATTCGACGGCGTCGCGGGTGAGGGCCATGAAGGCGTCCTCGAGGGAGACCTGGCGGGGGGTGAGTTCGTGCAGGACGATGCCGGCGGTGCGGGCGAGGGAGCCGATCTGCTCGCTGGTGCGGCCGGTCACCTCAAGGGTGTCCGCCGAGGTGGCGGTGACGGTGATGTCGATACCGCCGAGCACGCTGCGTAGCGCCGAGGTCTCGGGGGTCCGCACGTGCACGGCGGGCGGAGACGCGCTGGCGATGACCTCGGCCACGGTGGTCTCGGTGATCAGGCGGCCGCGTCCGACGACGACCAGGTGGGTGGCGGTCATCGCCATCTCGCTCATCAGGTGGGACGACAGGAAGACGGTGCGTCCCTGCGCGGCGAGGTCGCGCAGCAGGTCGCGGATCCAACGGATGCCGTCGGGGTCCAGGCCGTTGACCGGTTCGTCGAGGATGAGCGTGGCCGGATCGCCGAGCAGGGCGGACGCGATGCCCAGCCGCTGGCCCATCCCGAGGGAGAACCCGCCGGCCCGCTTGCGGGCGACCTCACGCAGACCCACCAGGTCGATCACCTCGTCGACCCGGCGGCGTCCGATGCCGTGGGTGCGGGCGAGGGCGAGCAGGTGCTTGGCGGCGCTGCGTCCGGTGTGGATGGCGCGGGCCTCGAGCATCACCCCGACCTCGTGCATCGGGGCGGCCGCGTCCCGGTAGCGGCGGCCGTTGACGAGCACCTCACCGCGGGTGGGGCGGTCCAGGCCAAGGATCATGCGCATCGTGGTCGACTTGCCGGCGCCGTTCGGGCCGAGGAAGCCGGTGACCACGCCCGGCCGGGCGGTGAAACTCAGGTCGTGGACGGCGACCTTGTCGCCGTACCGCTTCTCCAGTCCGCGTGCCTCGATCATGTGAGTTCAGGTCCCGTCTCAGGTGCCGTTGGCTGACACCGAGAACGTTAGGGATCTTCGGGGCCGCTGCCGTCCGCCGCGAGGCCGATCTTCGCCGGCGCCCGCGGCGGCCCGTCCACCTTCAGGAGTACGCCCCAGGTCGGATGGATGTCGGATACCCGGCCGCCGTCCGGGGCGCTCCGTCGCGCCGCTGGCCGTTTGGTCCGGGCCGGGCCGGGCCGGGCGGTGCCGGGTGGTGCCGTGCCGTGCCGTGCCGGGTTCAGGGGCGGCGGCTCAGGGCGGTCAGCCAGCTGGCGGCGCCGTCCAGCGCCCGCTCCACCGTGAACTCGTAGAACTCCAGATCCAGGACCGCGGCCGGCCGTGGGTCGCGGGCCCGGGCGAGGGCGTCGACGCTGGCCGCGGCGAGCCCGGGTGGCCCGTCGTCCTGGAAGTCACCGAGCACCTCGGCCATCCGACCGCGGGACTCGGGCCGATCATCGCGGTCGTCCTCCACCGCGACCATCATGAACGCGGTGTTGAGCAGGAAGCGGTAGACCAGGGTGGCATCGGCGCCGAACCCGGCCCGCTGCAGCACCTGGATGCCCCGGTCGATCGTCGGCAGGGCCGCCGGCACGGTCGGCCCCATCAGCACCACCCGCCGGGCCAGCCCCCGGAACTGGCGCAGCACGCCACGTCCGTCACGCAGCAGGTGACGGAACCACTCCCGCCACTCGAGGCCGGGGTCGGGCACCGGGATGAGCGCGATCACCCGGTTGGTGATCGCGTCGAGAACCGCCTCGCGGTCACCCACGTGGTGGTAGATCACACCAGGCCAGACCTCCAGGGCGGCGGAGAGCTGGCGGATCGACCAGCCGTCCAGGCCTGAGGCGCGGGTCAGTTCGAGGGCCACATCCACGATCTTGTCGGCCGTCATCGGCGGCAGCCCGGCGGCCGGACGCGAGCGCGAGGAACTGGGCCGATCCATGTCGTCACCCTAACTGCCGATCCCAGGGGCGCCCGGCACCTATTAAGGTTTACCTAAGCTGTTAGACAGTGTCTAAGATGGGCGGGACGCTGTCCGGCGAATCCAGACGTCAAGCGAAGGTCGACAGATGAGCGAAGATCGAGCGGCGCTCGGGGTGCTGCTGCGACCCATCCGAGGCCGGCTGTGGCTGGCCACCGCCGTGCAGGCCGTCGCCACCGCCGTCGGCGTGGTCCCGTTCGTGGCGGTCGCGGAGCTCGGGCGCACCCTGCTCGCCGACGGCCCGGTCGATCACGATCGGGCCTGGGCGGTCACCTGGGTGGCCGCCGGGGCGGTGCTGGTGCGCCTGGTCCTGCTCGCCGCGGCCGGCGGGGTCAGCCACTTCGCCGACAACCAGCTACAGCTCGACATCCGTCGGCGGATCCTCGCCCATCTGGGCCGGGTGCCGCTCGGCTGGTTCTCCGAGGGCAACTCCGGGGGTGTCAAGAAGGCCGTCCAGGAGGACGTGGCGACCATGCACCACCTGGTCGCGCACTCCCGCCTGGAGATCACCGCGGCGGCGGTCGGCCCGCTGGTGACCCTGGGCTACCTGTTCTGGGTCGACTGGCGGATGGCGCTGATCACGCTGGCGCCGCTGGTCGTCGGGCTCTGCTTCTACGCCCGCAACCTCGGCGCGGTCGGCGCCCAGCTCGGCGAGTTCGACCAGGCGATGGGGGCGATCAGCGCCAGCACGGTCGAGTTCGTCGACGGCATCTCCGTCGTGAAGATCTTCGGGCGGGCCCGGGGTGCGCACGACCGCTTCCTCGCGGCGGCGGACGACTACGCCACGTTCTTCCGGGGCTGGGTGACCTCGACGATCGGTCTGCGGGCGACCTCGGAGATCCTGCTCTCGCCGGTGGTCGCGCTGCTCGTCGTGCTGACCGGCGGTGGTCTGCTGGTGACACGAGCCGATCTGCCGGGCGTCGACCTGCTGCCGTTCGCGCTGCTGGGCACCGGCCTGTCCGCGCCGATCCTCGCGCTCAGCTACGGCATCTACAACATGCGTATCGCGCACCAGGCCGCCGCGAACGTGCGAGGCGTGCTGGCCGTGCCCCCGCTGCCCCTCGCCGCCACGGCCACCCCACCCGCCGCCGCTGCCGCCGCTGCCGCCGCTGCCGCGGGTGCTGTCGGTGACGAGATCGTGCTGGACGGCGTGCGGTTCTCCTACGACGGACGGACCGAGGTGCTGCGTGGCATCGACCTCACGCTGGCCCCGGGGACGATCACGGCGCTGGTCGGGGCGTCCGGCTCCGGCAAGTCGACACTCGCGTCCCTGGTGCCACGCTTCGACGACGTCACCGACGGTGCCCTGCGCCTGGGCGGGGTGGACGTGCGTGAGCTGCGCCCCGAGGAGCTCTACCGGCGGGTCGCGTTCGTCTTCCAGGACACCCACCTGCTGCGCGCCTCGATCGGCGACAACATCCGGCTGGCCCGACCGGACGCGGACCTCGCCACGGTCCGGGCCGTCGCCCGGGCGGCCCGCGTCGACGAGCGAATTCGCGCGCTGCCCCGCGGCTACGACAGCGTCGTCGGCGAGGACGCCCAGCTGTCCGGCGGTGAGGCGCAGCGGGTCGCGATCGCCCGCGCCCTGCTCGCCGACACCCCGGTGATCGTCCTGGACGAGGCGACGGTGTTCACCGACCCCGAGGCCGAGGCCGACATCCAGGACGCGCTGTCCGAACTGACCCGCGACCGCACGGTGCTCGTCATCGCCCACCGGCTCGCGACGATCGTCGGCGCCGACCAGATCGTCGTGCTGGCCGACGGCCGGATCGCCGAGCGCGGCACCCACGGCGAGCTGGTCGCCGCGGGCGGCCGCTACGCCCACATGTGGGCCGCCCACGAACAGGCCGCCGACAGCCAGCCCATCCCCGAGCAGCCCATCCCCGAGCAGCCCATCCCCGAGCAGCACGGCCCCGAGCAGCCCATCCCCGAGCAGCACGGCCCCGAGCAGTCCGGCCATGACCAGCCCGGCCTCCCGACCGGAACGGAGCAGCGCCGATGATTCGCCGACTGTTCGCTCTGCTCGGCCCCGAGCACCGCGGTGAACTGCGCCGGCTGCTGGGCTGGCTGGTCGCGGCGGCCGCGCTGCAGGGCGTCGCGTTCGTGCTGCTCGTGCCCATTCTGCGGGCCCTGCTCGGCGACGACCCGGACAGCGTCTGGCCCTGGGTGATCGCCCTGGCCGGGGTCACCCTCGGCTACGGCGTCGCCCACCAGATCGGCCTGCTGGCCAGCGCGAACGCCGGCGCCGGCCTGTCCCGCACGGTGCACCACCGGATCGGGACGAAGGTCGCCGCCCTGCCCCTGGGCTGGTTCTCCGCCGACCGGACGGCCGCCGTCAACCAGCTCGCCACCCGCGATGTCATGGACGTCATGGGGGTGTTCGCCCACCTGCTGCGTCCGCTGCTCACCGGCTTCGTCACCCCGGCCGTCGTCGTCGCGCTGATGTACGCCTTCGACTGGCGGCTCGCCCTCGCCGCGACCCTGACCATCCCGGTGCTGGCCGTGGTGTACCGCTGGGCCAGCCGGCTCTCCCGCGCCGCCGACGTGGCCAGCGACGAGGCGCAGGTGTCGGCGGGTGCCCGGATCCTCGAGTTCGCCCGGGCGCAGCGGGTCCTGCGGGTGTTCGGCCGCGGGCCGGCCGGGTCCGCTGCCCGCATGCTCGACGATGCCCTCGTCCGCCAGCGTGAGGCCGGGTATCGCCAGCTGAGTCGGGCCGTCCCCGGTCTGATCGGGTTCGCGGTCGCGGTCCAGGCCGCGTTCACCGTGCTCATCGTCGTCGGCACCGACCTGGCCCTCGGTGGCTCCCTGGACGCGCCGACCCTGCTCGCCCTGCTGGTCCTCGCGGCCCGGTTCGTCGAACCGCTGACCGAGGCCGCCGTGCTCGGCACCGAAGTGCAGAAGGCCGACCGGGCGGTGGCCCGCATCGAGCACCTGCTCGCCGTCCCGCAACTGCCCGAACCGGCCGCCCCACGCCATCCGACCAGCACCACCATCGAGTTCGACAGCGTGGTGTTCAGCTACCCGCCGGCCCTGGTCCACCCGCCGGCCCCGGTCGAAGGGTCGCCGGCCGACGTCGAGGCGGGACGGCGGGTGCTGTCCGGGGTGTCCGCGCGGCTGCCCGCGGGAACGACGACGGCGCTCGTGGGCCCGTCCGGCGCGGGCAAGACGACGGTCACCCGGCTCATCGCCCGGTTCTTCGACGTCGACTCCGGCGCGGTGCGCATCGGTGGGGTGGACGTCCGCCAGATCGCCACCGACGAGCTGATGTCGCTGGTCTCCGTCGTGTTCCAGCACGTCTACCTGTTCGAGGGCACGATCGAGGACAACATCCGGGTCGGCCGTCCGGACGCCACCGACGCCGACGTGCGGGCCGCGGCCCGGCTGGCCCGGGTCGAGGAGATCGCCGACCGGCTGCCCGACGGCTGGAACACCCGGGTCGGTGAGGGCGGCAGCACCCTGTCCGGCGGTGAACGCCAGCGGGTCTCGATCGCCCGCGCCATCCTCAAGAACGCCCCGATCGTGCTCCTGGACGAGGCCACCTCGGCCCTCGATCCGGAGAACGAACAGGCCGTCACCGAGGCCCTGAGCGCCCTGCGGGCCGGTCGCACCGTGCTCGTCATCGCCCACCGGCTGGGCACCGTCACCCAGGCCGACCAGATCCTCGTCCTCGATCAGGGTGTCATCGCCGAGGCCGGCACCCACGCCCAGCTCATCGGGGCCGGCGGCCGCTACGCCGCCTTCTGGAAACGCCGCCGGGCCGCCGCGGGCTGGCGCATCGCCCCGGTGGGGGTGACCCCCGACCCCACGGCCACCCTCGCCCGCCTCCCGCGGGCATCCACCCCGTAGGCCCGTCCGACCTGGCGTTGTAGGGAGCGGTTCCGATGCGTAGGTGGCTACCCCTGATAACGGTGTCGCTCAGCACGTTCATGCTGCTGGTCGACATCACGATCGTGAGCGTCGCCCTCCCGGAGATGGCCCGCGCGCTCGACTCGTCGTTCACCGACCTGCAGTGGACCGTCGACATCTACGTGCTGGTGCTGGTCGCGCTGCTGATGGCGATCGGCTCGGCCTCCGACCTGGTGGGCCGGCGCGCGGTGTTCCTGGCCGGCCTGGTCGTGTTCGCCGGCGCGTCGCTGGCCTGCGGGCTCGCGCAGAGCACCGAGTTCCTCATCGCCGCCCGCGGGGTGCAGGGGCTCGGTGGCGCGGCGATGTTCGCCACCAACGCGGCGCTGCTCGGCGCCACCTACCGTGGCCGGGACATCGGCATCGCGTTCGGCGTGTGGGGCGCGGTCAACGGTGCGGCCGCGGCGCTGGGCCCCATCCTCGGTGGACTGCTCACCCAGCACGTCAGCTGGCGCGCGATCTTCCTCTCGATCCGCGGCTGTTTCGCGGCCCGTCGTTCTCCGCGTTGATGCTCGGCGGTCTCGTGCTGACCGGTGCGGCGTTCGCCAACCTCGTGTTCGTCTCGGTGTGGGCGCAGACCGTGCTCGGTCTCGGCCCGGTGAAGGCCGGCCTCGTGCTCACCCCGCTCGCCGGGGTGTCGTTCGTCGTCGCCGGGGCCGGCGGACGGCTGCTGCACGGCGTCCCCGCGCGCTACTCGATCGGCGCCGGACTTCTGCTGGTCGGCATCGGCACCCTGCTGGACATGCTGGTCGTCCCCTCCTCCGGCTGGACCGCCCTGCTCGCCGGCCTGGTCGTGACCGGCGTCGGCGTCGGCCTGGCCTCCCCGGTGCTCGCCTCCGCCGCCCTCACCACCGCCCCGCCGGAACGCGCCGGCATGGCCAACGGCGCGATGAACACCTTCCGCCAGCTCGGTTTCGCCGTCGGCGTCCCCGTCTTCGGGACGGCCCTGGCCAGCCAGGCCCGCGACAGCCTGCGCGGCAGCGGCCAGTTCGACGATCCCGCCGCCGCCGGCGCCCTGTCCGGTGGCGGTGCCCCCGAACTGCTCACCCGCGTCCCCGCCGCCGCCCGCGACGCCGCCGACCACGCCCTGCGCACCGCCTTCACCGCCGGCCTCGACCGCATCTTCCTGGTCTGCGGCATCGCCGGCCTCCTCGCCGGCGCCGCCGTCCTGACCCTGGTCCGCCCCGCCCTCACCGGCCCCGGTCCCACATCCACCCTGGACGGCGACACCCCCGCATCGGACGGCGTGGCGCCTGCCGGCCTCCCCACCCCCACCCGCGGCGACGGCGGTCCGGTCCCCACCGGCGCCAACACCCAGCCCGCGCCTCGCCGATCGCGGCGTGAGAACGCACGGCGGCACGAACATCGCCGGCTAGGAGCGGGCGGTGAGGTGGCCGTCACGCAGCTCGAGGATGTGGTCGGCCACGGCACCGACGGCGCCCCGGTCATGACTGATGAACACGACGGCCAGCCGGTGCGTGCGGACGAGACGGCGGATGAGCTGGCAGAGCGCGTCGGTCGACACCGCGTCCAGGGCGGAGGTCACCTCGTCGCAGATCAGCACATCCGGGTAGGTCGCCAGGGCGCGGGCAAGCGCGAACCGCTGCCGTTGGCCGCCCGAGAGCAGCCCCGGTCGCCGGGACGCGAGCGACGGATCAAGCCCGAGCTCGGCCAACAGCCCGGCCACCGTGGCCCTGCCGTCCCAGCGCGGGCGGGTGTCGTCGGCGGCCAGCCGGTAGGCGTCCGCCACGCCGGCGCCGACGGGACGGCGCGGGTTCAACGAGGTGTACGGGTCCTGGAACACATAGCCGATGCCTCGACGCTGCCGCGGTGGACGTCGCACCGCCGCGGGCCCCAGCGGTACCCCGTCCAGCTCGACGCTGCCCGCGTCCCAGGGGTGCAGACCCAGCACCGCCCGGGCCAGGCTCGTCTTCCCGGCCCCCGACGCGCCGATCACCCCGACACATTCGCCGCGCCGGACCGTCAGATCAACCCCCCGCAGCACCTCGACCCGATGCCGCCCGCCTCCCGCCGACACCCGCAGCCCCGCGACACGTAACACCACCTCCCCGGCCGGCTCCGCGTTCCTGGCCGGCTCCACCTCCCCGGCCGGCTCGGCCTTCCCGGACAGGCCGGCCTTCCCGGAGGGGGCTGCCGTGCCGGAGGGGGCTGCCGTGCCGGAGGGGGCTGCCGTGCCGGAGGGGGCTGCCGTGCCGGATGTCGCCGGTGCGGGGAGAGCACCCGGATCCGGACGGACCGCTGTCGCCGGATCGGGCTGGGCGGTCATGGTCGGTTCGGGGGACGGGGATGCGTCCGGGATGGTGGGGCATAGCCGGCGGGCGGCGGTGACCAGCGCGGTGGTGGCCGCTGCCTGGGGGCGTTCGAGCAGGTCACGGGGCGTGCCGTGCTCCACGAGGCGGCCGGCGTCGAGGACGGCGAGGTCGACCGGGCCTGGCAGGGTCCGCACCGCGTCCAGGTCATGGCTGATCAGGACGAGGGTGAACGGGCGTCGCGCGCGCAGATCGCCGATCAGGGTGAGCAGGGCCGTGGCCTGTTCGGGGGGGACGTTCGCGGTCGGCTCGTCCAGCACGAGCACGTCCGGTTCGCCGACCAGCGTCAGCGCGAGCAGAAGTCGTCCGCGCTGGCCGCCGGAGAGCTGGTGGGGATAGCGCGCGAGGAAACCGGGATCATCCGGTAGCCCGACCGCCCGCAACGCCGCCCGGACGGCGACGGCCCGCGCCGCCCGCGTCTCTCGTCTGGTCGGCGCCGACCCGCCGACCTGGGGTTTCCCGTTCGTCCGCGCCCGCGCCGGGTGCCCGCGGCCGCGCCGTCGGGTTGGTCCGGCGTCCGACCGGCCATCCAGAATGCTGCCGGGGCTGTCGGGAACACCGGGGCTGTCGGGAACACCGGGGCTGTCGGGAACACCGGGGCTGTCGGGAACGCCGGGGCTGCCGGGAACACCGGGGCTGTCGGGAACGCCGGGAGCGTGGTGGTGCGGGGTGGCGACGATGGTGAGCATCTCGGTGAGGAGCCAGGAGACGCGCCGGGTTGGGGTGAGGGCGGCGGCTGGGTCCTGCGGGAGGTAGCGGACGCGGCGTCTGTGCAGGTCCCGGGCGCGGGGGGAGTGGCGGGCGAAGACGTCCACGTCGTCGATCGCCACCGTGCCACCGGTGTGGTGCAGGCCGGGACCGAGATGACCGAGCAGGGCCATGGCCAGAGTCGACTTGCCGGCACCGGACGGGCCGATGACGGCGAGCGTCGCATCGGCGGCCAGCTCCAGCGATACCCCGTCCAGGATGGGGTGCCCGCCCGGGGTGTGGATGCCCAGCTCCCGTACGGCGATCTTCGGAATCACGCGCGGTCCGCGCGGTCTGTGTCCGCGTGGGCAGAGCGGGCGGGGCGGCCCGCGCGGGTGGTCTGGTCCAGACGGGCCACGCAGGCGTCGCTGAGCAGGGTGACGCCGATGGCGAGCATCGTGATGGCGAGGGCGGGGGCCAGTACGGACCAGGGGGCGAGTGCCACCCCGGCGCTGTTCTCGCTGATCATCTGGCCCCAGTCGGGGGAGGGCGGTTGCGGACCGAAGCCGAGGAAACCCGCCGCGCTGATGACGAAGACGGACTCCACCACGCGGCTGCCCGCCCCGGCCACGATGATGGTCCACAGGTTGGGCAGGAGTTCGCGGGTCAGGATGCGGCGGGTCGGGGTGCCGCACAGCACCGCGGCCTCGACGAACGGTTCGGCGACCAGGGTGCGGGTCGACATGTACACCACCCGCGCGGTCGTCGGGACGAGGACGACGACGATCGCGACGAACACCGCGGCCCCGCCGGCACCCACCGCACTCGCCGCCGCGGCGAGCACCACCACCGCGGGGACGGCGAGGACCACGTCCAACAGGCCGAGCAGGGCGCGCGCGCCGTACCGGCCGAGCCAGCCCGCGAGCACCCCTAACAGGACCGCGAACACCTGTGCGGCCAGCACCGCGAGCAGGGTGACCAGCAGCAGACTGCGTCCGCCGAGCAACAGGCGGGAAAGGACGTCCCGGCCGAGGGTGTCGGTGCCAAGCAGATGCGCCGCGCTCGGACCGGCCAGCGGCGGCCCGACGCTCGCGGTCGCCGAGTACGGGCGGACGAGCCCGCCGACGAGCGTCGCGAGCACCGGCGGGGCGATGATCAGCAGGCCGAGCAGCAGGTCCGATCGGGGGGTGCGGGCCTTCACCGGGACCACCTGGCTCTCACCGGGACCGCCGGGACTTCGGGGCGAGCAGGTACATGGCGGCGTCCGCCAACGCGTTCACCGTGACGACGAAGACCGCCACGACGACGGTCACGGCCTGGATGACGGGGACGTCCCGCTGGGAGACCGCGGTCTGCAGCGCCCCACCGATACCCGGATAGCTGAACACGATCTCGACGACCACGACGCTCGTCACCAGGGCGATCGAGGTCAGCGCCGCCGCCTGGCAGACCACCGGCAGGGCGGCCGGCAGGATGTGCCGGGTCGCCACCCGCCACCGGGGAACCCCGCGCAGTGCGGCGGCGAGCGCCCACGGGGTGGCGGCCGCGTCCAGCACACTGGCGCGGATCAGGCGGGTCACGTAGGCGAAGGTGCTCAGGATCAGAGCCGCCGCGGGCAGCACCAGCAGTCGTGGTTGGAGGATCACCGGGTGGCGCGGGTCGACCAGCGCGAGCGCGGGCAGCCAGTGCAGCCGCACGGCGAACAGCGCGACGAGCAGCGCCGCGGTGACGAACGCCGGGATCGCCGAGACCGTCAGCGAACCGACGAGCAGCACCCGATCGGCGAGCCCACCCGGACGCAGACCCGCGAGTACCCCGGCCACCGTGCCGAGCACCGTGACGACGAGGAGCGCCACCGCCGCCAGCGTCAGACTGTTGACGAACGGACGGGACAGCAACGTGGTCACCGGCAGATCGTTGGTCTGCGACCGGCCGAGATCGCCACGCGGCAGACCGCCGAGCCAGTGGCCGTACCGTTCCCAGACCGGCTGGTCGAGGCCGAGCCGGACACGCTCGGCGCGCAGCTGCTCCGCGGTGGCGTATGGCCCGAGCCGGGCCCGCACGATGTCACCGGGCAACGCCGAGGTCGCCACGAACACCAGCACGGACACGCCAAGCACGACGCCGACCGCCTCGGCCAGCCGCCGCCCCGGCTCGGCCACCCGCTCAGCCCATCCCCGGCCTCGGCCCACACCGCCAGCGTCCATGACGCCCCGGCCCGAGCCGGCCGTGCTGGGGGTGCCAGTCGTGCTGTCGACAGCGGAGACCGGGACGGGGGAGACGTCCGGGTCAGGGGACGCCGGGCTCACCCGGTGCGGTGGACGAAGCTCAGGTCGGCGACCCCGTAGTTGGGGTTCGCGTCGACGCCGCCGACGGACGGCGCGGTCGCGACCAGACGCGGCGCGAAACCCCAGACCAGGTCCGGGCCGGCGTCGTAGAGCTGCTTCTGCAGGTCGTCAAAGGCGGTCCTGCGGGCGGTCGCGTCCTGGTCACCGACGGCCTTGTTGTAGGCGGTGTCCCAGGCGGGCCTCTTCCAGCCGAAGTTGTACGGGCCATCCGACAGGTAGATCAGGGGGGCCATGTCGGTGAACGCCCCGACCTGCGCGAAGGCCACCCCGGACGCCCTGGCCCACTGCTCGGGCTGGGAGAAGTAGACGTCCGGCGAGATGGTTCGCACCGTGATGTCAAAACCGACGGCGCGCGCCTGCTCGGCGAGCAGCTGCGTCGCCTCCACCAGACCGGGGCCGATCGGCGAGGTCAGCAGCTCGGCCTTGACCTGCGGCCTGCCGGCCTCACGCAGCAGCGCGCGGGCCTTGTCCGGATCGTGGGTGCGCTGCGCCAGCGCGGAGTTGTAGTTCGGCAGGCCCCGGCCCCACAGGTCGTTGCCGATGCTGCCGAAGCCGTACAGGGCGGTGTCAACGATCTTCTGCCGGTCCACGGCGTACTTGAGCGCCTGGCGGACCTTTTCGTCGTCGAACGGCGGGGCGAACATGTTCAGGAACCACGCGAGGCCCTGCTGGGCGCCACTGCGGTGGATGCTGATGGCCTTGTCCGCGCGCAGCGTGGACGCGTCCAGGTAGGCGACGTCGTCGGCCCACTCGACCTGGCCGGAGCGCAGCGCCGACAGCCGGGCCTTCGCGTCCGCCGCGGCGACGAGCTCGATGCGGTCGAGGTGGCCGCGGGCGTCGCCGTCCCAGTAGTCGGTGCGCCGGGTCAGGACGGTGCGCTGCCCCGGCGTGAAGGACTCGATCCTGTACGGGCCGCTGCCGACCACGTCGCCGAGCTTCGTCGCCGGCTTCCCGCCCGGCATGATCACCAGGACGACGCCGCTGACCCGGGCTGGCAGGTCGTAGACGGGGGAGGTCAGCGCGATCGTCGCCGTGCGCGCGTCGGTGGCCCTGCTCGCCTTCGCGTCGAACATCGCGATCGACGCGCCGCTCTCGGTACCCGTGAACGCCGCGAAGCTCGCCAGCACGTCGGACGTCGTCAGCGGCTTGCCGTCCGAGAACGTGATGTTCGGCTTGAGCTTGAGCGTCCACCGCGAACCATCGGCGTTCGGTGTCAGGCTCTCGTACAGCCGCGGCGTGACCGAACCATCCGGATGGGCGTCGCCGAGCCGCTCGTAGACCGCGAGCCCGCGCACCGATCCCAGCACGTCACGGCCGTGGATGATGTCCAGCGTGTCGGCCGGGCTGCTGGCGTAGGCCGCTCGCAGCGTACCCCCACGCCGAGGCGTGGAACTGGCCGCCGCCACGGGACCCGCCGAGCCGCTGGAGTCATCCCCGCAGGCGGCGAGCAGCGACGGCACACCCAGCGCCCCGAGCGCCACCATGCCGGCGCGCCCGAAGCCCCGCCTGGTCAGCGCCCCGCTCATCGGACATCAACGTTCATCAAGGCCTGCTCCCCGCTTCGTCCCAGATCGCTGTCCCGGTGTCCGGACAACTTAGGCGTACCTTACGCGTACATCGCTCGCGTAAGGAATTCCTAAGTTTGCTTCTGGATGGCACCTTGCGGTGTGCGAAGATGACCAGGTGGGGACCCCCGGTGCGGATGGCAGCACGCTGAGTCCCGACGGCACGCTGAGTTCCGACGGCACGCTCAGTCCTGACGGCACGCTGAGTCCTGACGGCACGCTGAGTCCCGACGGCACGCTCAGTCCTGACGGCACATTGAGTCCCGACGGCACGCCGCGAGCGGTCACCGGTGTGGTGGTGGCGGCCACGCCGCTGGGCCGCTACGGGCATCGGCGACCGCGACCCGGGCTCAGCCGGGCCCGGGTCGTCGACGCGGCGCTGCAGGTCGTCGCCCGGGTCGGGCTGGACGGCCTCACCATGCGGGCCGTCGCCGCCGAGCTGGACACGGCGACCACCTCGCTCTACCGGCACATCGCCGACCGGGAAGCCCTGCTGGCCGCCATGCTCGCCCGGGTCGCCTCGCACCTGCCGGTGAACGCGCCCGGTCACACGCCGCTGGAACGCCTCACCGCCCGCCTGGTCGGCGCGCACGACCTGCTCGCCGCGCGGCCGTGGGTGCCGTACGTCCTGGTCACCGGGCAGTATGTGGCGGCTGAGTCACTGGCCTTCGACGAGGCGAACCTCGCCGATCTGGTCGCCGCCGGTCTCGCCCCGATCGCAGCCGCGATCGCCTATCGAGGCTGCTGGCATCTGCTGGTCGGCGAACTGCTCGACCAGCACGCCCTGCCCGCCGCGGTGGCCGCCCGCCGCCGCCGCCGAGCCGCCCTCCCCGTGGACGACCTTCCACTGCTGGCCTCCGTCGGCCCCGCCCTCGCCGACCCCGCGGCGGACACCTTCGCCCAGTCCGTCGCCCTCCTGCTCCGCGCCGCCCTCGCCGACACCACGACCGCCGACTGACGCCACCGTTTTTGCCGACTGACGCCACCGTTTTTGCCGGCTGGCACTGCCCTGTCGGCTGGCACCGCCCTGGCGATGGGTGGCGCCGTCGCCGGCGGGGCTGATGGTGGCTGGCGGCGGGGCTGATGGTGGTGCCGGATGGGGGCTCAGATGCTGGTTGGGAGCCGGACTGGGCCGCACCCGAAGCCGGGCGGTTGATCCTGACTTCGACCGTGCCCACCGAGCAGGGCGGTGGGGTCTGGTCCGCGCACGATCCGATGGGCCATGGAACCGCGTAGTCCGTTCGGGTGGCAGCGTTTTCCACAGGGCCATTTTCCACAGATTTAGAACATGTGTTCGACATCTGACTTCAGTCGAGCTATCGTCAGAGCATGCTCATTCATCCGAATGGAGCCGCCGGCCCTGAGCCGCCCGGAGGCTCCGCAGATATTCGTTCTGATGGTGGGAATGGTGGTTTCCCGGCCGCCCCGGATATCCCTGCCAAGCAGGATTTCCCTGCGGGTTCCGATTCCTTTGATCGCGCTGTCCCAGGTCGTGTTTCGCAGGAGTGCCCGACCGAGTCCGAGGAGGATGTTTCCGAGTCCACGGGCGGAGCTGGTCGCGGCTCGTCCGGGAGCTGCGCGGGTGAGGCGTCGGGTGATGGCCGGTCGGCGGCGGAAAGCCTGCTGGGCGTGCTGGCCGCAACGGTCGAAGGCCTGCTGGGGTCGCAGACGTGGCGTTGGTCCTCCGACGACGTGACCGAGGCGATCTGCGCGTTGCGTGATCTGGACGCGCGATTGGCCGCGGTGCGCAGCATCATGCTGCTCGAGGCGCAGGAGCGGGGGCTCGCGTCGAACGACGGCGCGATCGATCTGGCACGGTGGCTGGCCGGGCGGCTGGTGCTGCCCAAGTCAGAAGCCGCCCGCCAGGTGGCCCTGGCGGAGAAGCTGTTCGCCGGCCCGTATCGGGCGACGGGTGAGGCGTTGGCCGCCGCGCGGATCAGCGCAGATCATGCCGTAGTGATCATGGAAGGGCTGGATGTCCTGCCGGAGGACCTGCCCGAGGCGGTGCGGGCGAAGGCTGAGGCGCATCTGCTGGAGGATGCCAGCCAGCTCGACTGGCGCCAGCTGAAGAGGGCCGCGATCCGGCTGCGTGAGCAGCTGACCCAGGTGGATACTTCGCCGGGCGGCGATGATCCGCATGAGGACAGCCGCAGGGGGGAGCACTCCGGGTCTCGCGGCCGTGCCGGCGAGGAGAGCGAAGGCGAAGACGAGGGTGGCAGCTGTGAAAGCGGCGGTGGCGGTGACGGAAATGGCACGTTCGCTGGCGGGGGTCGGTGGCATGATCCGCTGGATGCACGGGGGCTGACGTTCGTCGACACCCCGGAGGGCACGACGTTGATCCGCGGAGAGCTCGACGCCGAGGGTGCGGCCCTGCTGCGCACCGCGCTGGACGGGCTGTCCGCTCCGGCGCCGGGCAAGAACGGGGTGCGTGACCTGCGCAGCCCCGCCCGTCGGCGGGCGGACGCGCTGGTCGAGTTCGTGCGCCGCGCGCTGTCGGCGGATGTCGGCCCGGCCGCCGGCGGGACTCGGCCGCATCTCACGGTCGTCATCGGATGGGACACGTTTCTCGGTGACGGAAACGAGCCGGCCATGACCGAATGGGGCCTTCCGCTTTCGCGGGAAGCCATTCTTCGGATCTCCTGTGACGCGCAGGTCGGCCGGATCATCCTTGGCCCCGACAGCGTCCCATTGGATGTCGGCCGGTCGGAAAGAATCGTCCCTCCGCATATCCGCAGGGCGCTGGTCTCCCGGGATTTCTGCTGCGCTTTCCCGTATTGTGATCGGCCATCTTCATGGTGCGATGCGCATCATGTCAAGCATTGGGTCGATGGGGGTGAGACGAAAATAGATAATCTGGTTCTGCTGTGTTCCCGGCATCATCAGCGGGTGCATCGCGAGAAGTGGCAGATCGTCGTGAGTGGGGATCGCCGGCCCTCCTTCATCCCGCCCTCCTTCATCGATCCGCAGCGCCGTCCGCGGCGTAATCCGTATGCGCAGCCGCCGCCGGACATGTTCAGCGGCCTGTTGGGCTGAAGCCGCTCCGGTGTGGTCAGGGAATCACCCGGACGGCCGGGGTGGGCGCCTGGTCGGGCCTGCGATGAGGCATCCAGGAAGGGGATTCGTGGTGCTGTTCCGGTTGCGGTACCGGTCGGTGCGACAGCGCATGGGCGTGGCCGCGACGACGAGTGCGGCGCGTTCAGCTGTCGTCGGGGTCGTCGTCCGGGCTGGGGCGCGGCTCGCGGCGGCGGCCCGGGCTGTCGTCACCGTTGTGCTGCTGGCCGGTGAGGTACCAGGTGCCGGCGATGATGGTGACAGCGAACAGCAGCAGTCCGATGCCGAGGATGCCCATGAGCAGCGCCCGGGCGCCCAGGGAGAGATCGCCGGAAAGTGTGATCGGGAACGACCCGACGGTGAAGGCGATGGCCGCGGTGAACACGGTCACGAGTTCGACGGCCTGGATGGACGAACGCGACAGGGTTCGGCGCAGGTCGCGGTCGGCGGCGGCCTGGCGCTGCCAACGGGTCCGCTGCTCGCTGGTCTCGGCGGCGCGCAGCAGCCCCTCCTCGATCGACTCCTGCTCGCGCAGGTACTGCTCCTGGAGCGTGTTGTGGCTGATTCTCGAGCCGATCGCGGGCAGTAGCCGCAGCGCGCTCTCTATCGTGCTGAGCGCCGCGGCGTAGTCGCCGCACAACCGGTGGCCGCGGGCGAGCCGGAAATGGAACAGGTGGTCGTCGGGGTAGGCCGCCACGGCTTCGGTGGCCTGCCGGCGCAGCCACTCGCCCCGCTCGGGAAAGCGCTTGGCCGCCCACAGCGCGTTCAGGCAGACATCGACGACGGCGCGGGTACGCCCGGGTGCCGTCCAGGCCGCATCCAGCAGATCAAGGCCGTGGCCAGTGGTGATGGTGGAACTGCCCAGGGCGGCGAAGGCGCGCAGCGCGGTGAACAGCGGGTCGTCGCGGTGCTGGCCGGCGGCGACGGCGAGCAGGGAGGAGTCGAGAAACAGGCGCAGCTCGTCGAAGGCGAAGTTCGCCCGCAGCTTACCGGCGTGGTAAAGCGTGGCGAAGGCGGCGATGTCGACCGACCCCTGGTACTGCTCGACGATCCGTCCGGTGGCGAGGCTGAGATCCTGGCGGGATTCGACGCTGTCCCGAGTTATGAAGGCATAGCCCAGCGTCCATTTCTCGATGACGGCCGGGCGGATGGCGCGGGGCTGCGGACCGGCCGGATCGTCCGGGTCGGTGTGGTCGTACAGCCAGCGGGCGCAGCGGGCGGCGGTCTCGATCGTCGGCTCGGCCAGCAGCCGGCGCCGCCAGTAACGGTCGGCGCAGATCAGCCAGGGATCCACGGTGAAGTCCGCCGACGGAATCCGGAACGGCGGTTCGACACCCGCGTCGACGAGTTCGGCGGCGACGGCCTCGCAGACCCCGTCCAGCTCGCGGGAATCGGCGGTGGAAGCCGCGCGACTCAGCCGGCTGTTGATGGATGCAACGTCCACGCGACCTCTCTCATCGAATCTTTTCGGCATATCTACCACACTGATCAGGTGTGTCCCGGTACATACTGCGAACATGTGGGTGGATGTGGTCACCGCGGTGCACGCTGAGTACGCGGACTACCTGCCCTCGGCGTGGGAGTCGCTGCGCCGCCAGCACCATCCGCACTGGACGTGGCGTATCCAGATCGACGGGCCGGCCGAGGCGATCCGGGCCACGCTGGCCGCCTGCGGTGCCACCGACGACGGGCGGGTCGAGATCGCCGCGCATGGCACCCGCGAGGGTCCCGCCGTCGCCCGCAACATCGCCCTCGGTGCGTGCACCGCACCGCTGATCCAGAACCTGGACGCCGACGATGAGCTCGAACCCGAAGCCCTCGGCGCCCTGTCCGGTGCGCTGGCAGCCCATCCCGACGCCGGCTTCGCCGCCGGGCACGCCCGCGACCTGCACCCCGACGGCAGCCTGCACGTCACGCCGCTGGCGATACCCGCCGGCCCGCTGGTCCGCGGCGCCCTCGCCGTCGCCTGGAAGGCAGCGCTGCCCGAGCGGACCCTGCCACCCATCCATCCCGCCGGTGTCATGTGGCGGCGCACCCTGCTGTTCACCCTCGGTGGATGGGCTGCGCTGCGTGGTGTGGAGGACACCGCGACCCTGCTCGCCGGCTCCGCGCTCGCCACGGGCGTCCTGCTGGATCTGCCCACCCTGCGTTACCGCCGTCATGGCGCCCAGCACTCGCGCCGAAACGAAAAATTCTCGGGGGGGGGGGTGCCAGTATCTGCTCATCTGGCAGCGCGCTTCGTTGCTTTTCGCCGGCCCGCCCTGGGCAGACCACGAATCGTGGTGACGGGCCGGCAGTCGGATCAGAAGGTAGGGGTCGTCCTTCGTCGGGGGTGAATACGAAGATCTTTTCGGCGGTGGATTCCGGACCACACCGCTGCCCGAACGCGTACAGCCGTGCCTCGGGGACGGCCTGCGCGCGCGGCACGACATGTTCGAGACGCTCGAGCTTGTCGGCGAGGTCGTTGTCCAGGCCGGGGCGAACCGAGGGCAGAACGTGCATCGCGGTACGCGAGAACAGGTTCGCGCGCAGGAAGCCGGGGGCGAGACCGGCGGGCGCACCGGCCAGCGGGTTCGTTGACCCGCGCGGAACACCCTCGTACTGTAGGTAAACCTTACCTACCTGGGGAGTCGTCGTGAACGATCAGGTCGTCAGGCGCGGTCGGCTTCGTGGGGGCCATCATCGCCGCCGTCCGGAACGGGTGGCCGCGGCATGACGAACCTGAAGGCGGCTGTGCGAGCGCTGTCGGTCGAGCGGCCGGGGCGGTTCCTGCGCTGCCCGGTGCGGGTCGAATCCGCCGCTGTGGTCTCGCCGTCCTTCCAGCGGGTGACGCTGGTCGCTGACGGTTTCGCCGGGTACACCGAGCAGCTTCCTGCCGACGCGTTCCGGCTGTTCCCCGGTGGGGTCGAGGAGCCGGTGGCCGGGTCGGCCGCCGGTGCGGTCGACCCGGGGGTGTCGCGGGCGTTCACCGTGCGGTCGTTCGATCCGGCGGCGAACCGACTGGTCTTCGACGCACACGTCCATCATGGTGGGCTTACGGCCCGCTGGCTTGACGGCGCCGCCGACGGTGGCACCGCCGAGCTGATCGGTATGCGGGTCGAGTTCGTCCCGGGGCCGATCGCCGCGCGGGTGGCCGACACGGTGCTCCTTCTCGCCGACCTCAGCGGTCTGCCGGCGGTCGCGGCCATCCTGACCGCGTTGTCGCCCGACCAGTCCGCCACCGTGGTGATCAGCGGCGCGGTGGCGGGGGATCAGCCGCTGCTGCCCGCGCGCCCGGGAGACGACGTCCGCTGGGTGCCCGCCGGTGGCCTGGTCGACGCGGTGGGTGGGTTGCCGCGCCCGTCCGGTGTGGCGGCGGGCTGGGTGGCCTCCGAAGCCGGAGAGGTCCGGGCGATCCGGCGCCTCCTGCTCGACGAGCTGGGGGTGGACCGCACCCAGCTGCACGCCGCGGCCTACTGGAAGCGCGGGAGCAGTTTCGACGACCTCGACGCCCAGAACGCCCGCCGCTACGCCGAGGCGATCGCCGCCGGCCACGACGTCACCGATCCCGCCGTCCTCGAGGAACTCGCCTTCTCCTGACCGGGCTGGCTGATGGCGGGGAAGCGGGGATCGCGGGGGAGCGGGGATCGCGGGGGAGCGGGGGTCAGGGCGTCCCGTCGCAGGTGAGCAGGCCTGCTCGGGCCTTGCTGGTGAGGACGGCGGTGGCGGCCTCGGCGAGACGGTGGGCGAAGGTCGGGTCGCGGTGGGCCGCCGCGGCCAGCGCCGTACTCATCGTCACACCATCGGCGCCGCGTACCGACAGTGCCAGGTCCCCGCCGGCCGCGATGAAGCGCACGGCCCGTTCCCCCACCGGCACCGACCCGACGGCGACCGCCGCCCCCAGGTCGTCGGACATCACCAGGCCGCGGAACCCCAGCTGCCCACGCAGCAGACCGGTGATGATCGGCTGGGAGAACACCGCCAACGCGGCCGGGTCAAGCCGCGGGTAGCGGGCCAGCGACACCATCATCGCCGCGGTATCGGCGGAGATCGCGGTGCGAAACGGCTCCAGGTTCGGGTCGGACGGGTCCGCCACGTCGTCCACGGCCTCGGTGGACGTGTCGGTGTTGGCGTGCACCCGGCCGAGCCCCGGGAAGTGCTTGGCCGTGGCCAGCAGGCCACTGTCCTGCATCGCGGGGATGACGACGCCCAGCGCCGCGGCGACGCCGCCCGGGTCGGTGCCGAAGTTGCGCTGGGACACGCCGATCGGCGGGTTGGCCCGGGCGGTACCCGCGGCGACGGTGTCGGCGACCGGCGCCAGGTCCAGTGTCACCCCGGCGCCGGCCAGGGCGCGTGCCCAGCTCGCGGTACGTTCCCGCAGGTCGGACGCATCCCAACGGCCCTGTTCGACGGCGTTCGGGATGCGCTCGAAACCTGCCCCCGACAGCGTCTGGACCTGGCCACCCTCCTGATCCACCGCGATGTGCAGGGCGATGCCGACATCGCGCCGCGCCGCGTCCTGCACGGCGCGCAGATCCGTACCCAGCTCGGACGCGGGCTGGGTGGAACGTCCGGCCAGGAACACCCCACCAAGGCGGGAGCGCCGGACGACGTCGACGGCCGCCCGCGCCTCGGTGATGGGCACCCCGACCATGACGACCTGCCCGGCCTGCCCCTCAACACCCAACCCGCCCGCCCGAGCCGCGACGCAGGCCGCCGCGGCGACACTCAGCCCCGCGGCTGACCGTCCGCTTCCAGCGGACCCGGCGGACGTTCCGCCTTTTCCCGCCGCCGCCGTCGACCCCACAGCACCGCCACCGCCACCGCTCGTACCACCGCGACCGCCGGCCGCATCCGGCCTGGTGGTGGCACTCGGACCGTCCGCGGCATCAAGGCGGTTGCCGAGGGCGACGGCCAGACCGGGGCTGGACGTGGCCGGATCGGGCGTCCGGGAGGGACTGTCGACCTGCGTGGACGCATCGACGTCGTGAGGTTCGGGCCGGCCGAGACCGCCCACGACGACGGAGCAGAACCCGAGGACCACCATCAGCAGCGCCGACACGGTGAGCCGCCGTCCGTCCTTACCACGAAAGATCCGGAGCATCGTGTTTACGGTACATTTCCGGCTCATGTCGATGTGCGCCGCGGGGTGGCCAGGGCACAGCGGGCAGCACGGTGACGGGAATTCCGACTGTGCGTGGGCAGCTTCTCGCCCGCAGGCCAGCAGCGAAAGTTGACCTTGCAACGCTAGGGCTTGCGGCCCACCCCGCCGTAGATGAACAGCGGCTCGGGCGCGGACCCGGCCGGGGGACGCCACAGCGGAGTCGAGACAACACCCGGCTCGACGACCGCGAGACCGTCGAAGAAGGACGTGACCTGCTCGGGCGTCCGCAGGTTGTACGGATGCCCGTCGGCCTGGGTGATCTCGATGGCCTTGTCGACGTCCTCGCCGTGGGTGCCGTCGTTGAGGGCGAGATAGCTGCCCGGGCGGACCGCGTCGAGCAGACGGGTCACGATGCTCGAGGCCTCGTCGTTGTCTGCGACGTTGCCCACGATGCCGAACATGACCAGCGCGACCGGCTCGTTGAAGTCCAGGATCTTGGCGGCCCCGGCGAGGATCTTCTCGGGGTCGCGGACGTCGGCGTCGACATAGGCGGTGGCCCCGCCGGGTGCGCTGGTCAGCAGCGCTCGGGCGTGCACCAGCACCAGCGGGTCGTTGTCCACGTAGACGATGCGGGAGTCCGGCGCGATCCGCTGCGCGACCTCGTGGGTGTTGTCCGCGGTCGGCAGGCCGGTGCCGATGTCCAGGAACTGGCGGATGCCCACCTCGCCGGCCAGGTGCGTGATCGCCCGGACCAGGAACTCCCGCTGCGCCCGGGCGACCCGCACGATGTCCGGGTACACCTCGTAGACCTTGTCGCCGAGCTCCCGGTCAGCGGGGAAGTTGTCCTTACCGCCGAGCCAGTAGTTCCAGACCCGAGCGCTGTGCGGCACGCTGGTGTCCACTCGCGACCAGGCGCTCTGCGCTGGTTCTTCCGTCCCCATATCAGCCATGATGCACTGTTCGATGCCGTCCGCGCCGACCTCTTCGCGCAGCGCGGCCGTTCGACACCGACATGCCGCGAACTTTTTCCATTGTTGGGTAGCCAGCGTTCATTTCATGGTGACCTGGCTGCGCGGCGCCGCGGCACTCAGGCGTGGCGTGGCGTGGCGTGGCGTGGCGTGGCGGCGTGGCGTGGCGTGGCGTGGCGTGGCGGCGTGGCGTGGAGTGGCGTGGCGGGATGGCGTGGCGTGGCGGCATGGCATGGCGGGATGGCGTGCTGTGGTGTGGGTACGGCGGCGCGGGATGCTCTGGGCGATCCGTCTGAGCTGGTGGTTCTCTGTCGGCTATCTGGCACTGTGACCGCCCGCGGGTCGGCCGGCGGTAGCGTCCCAGCCGTCCACGGTGGGGGAGCGCATGACGCGAACAGGAATGGTGACGCTGCTGGTCACCGCGACCGTCGGCACACTGCTCGTCGGCGGCTGCGCGGGCACGTCCGGGTCCGCCGGCGGCACGCCCTCGCCCCAGGCCCGGCCAGCCAGCACCGCGACCCCCCGACCCGCGACCGGCACGCCGACCGGTGATCAGCCCTCCTCGACGTTGCCGCCCGGAGCCACCCCGGGTCTGCATGACATCACCGGGGACGGAACACCCGACCCCACCTGCGGCACCCGGGATTACGGCGCGGGACTCGTCCTGCGCCTGCCCTGCGGGGACGTCAGCGGCTACGCGCACACCCCGGAGGACGGCACCAGGCTGGTCCCGGATTCGCTGTACCGACTGCCCGGACCCGACGACGTCGACCTCACCGGGATCTCGGCCGAGAACCTCGCCGCGACCGACGAGGCCGGCCGGGAGGTCTTCGTTCTGGTCTTCAACAGCGACGCCCTGTTCGAGACCGGCAGCTCCGTCATCGGCAGCACCGACACGATGGACGCGACCATCAGGCTGATCAACACGCGTTACGCCGGCGGAGACATCCAGATCCGTGGCCACACCGACGCGACGGGCACGGCCGGTGCCAACCAGGCCCTCTCGGAACGCCGAGCCGCCGTCGTCCGGCAGTACCTCCTCGACCACGGGGTGCGCGCGGCCTCGGTCACCTCCGTCGGCCTGGGCAGCTCGCGTCCCCTGGCCGAGGAGACCAACCCGGACGGTTCCCCCGACCCGGAGGGTCAGCGTTTCGACCGCCGCGTCGAACTCGTCGTCCGCCTGCCCCGCTAGCGCACTCCCCACCCGGCTTCGGGACCGATCTCTCCCGAGGCGAGACCGATCTCTCCCGAGGCGGCCGGGACCGCCTCGACCCGGCTGGCTTCCTCGGCCGGCTAGCTTCCTTTGACCTCGACCGGGCCGCACGCGGTGCCCTGGGCCACAGCCAGAATCGTCCGTGCGGTGGTCAGGTCGACCGTGATGCCGTCGCGCTCGAACCTGCCCGGTATGCGCTGGAGGGCGACCGCCTCGCCGTGCGCTGAACGTCGGCCTGTCGACGGGTCACGCAGATCGTGCTGGCACACCTGGATCACGTCCGCGCCGAGGGCCTCGTCCGATCGACCCTGCGCCAGTGCCGGGTACAGCGCCCGGAACGTGGAGACGAACGCGGCGACCTCCGTGGGGCGCCCGAACGCTGCCACCGGGCCTACCGTCGTGGCACCCGGATTCGACGGCGGCGCAGCCCCACCACCACCCTTGCCCGCGGCGCCGCATCCGGCCATCGCCGTCAGCGCGACGCCCCACACCCACATGCCACGAACGCTCACGGCACCCCTTCCGGATCGCCTGGCAGGCACGAGAAGCCCGTTTTTTCGGCCCGGCGCGAAAACACCTTTCCCAGCCCCACCCGTACGATCCCACGCTGACGGTCAAAGGCCATCCTGGGACGGACCGCAGCTGGTCGAATCACAGATGTCCTCGGAGGTGAGCCGTGCGTCTGGTGGTCGTCGGTGCGGGCATTGTCGGTGCGGCGATCGCGTCCCGCGCTGCCCGGCGCGCGACCGCGGTAACCGTGCTGGACGCCGGCCGGTCACCGGGCGCTTCCAACGCGACCGGAAGTTCGTTCGCCTGGATCGGCGCCTGGGGACAGTGGCCTGGCGGCATGATGGCGCTACGCGGGGGTGCCCTGCCGCAATGGCACCAGTTGCAGGACGAACTCGCCGGAGTGCACGTTCAGTGGACGGGTTCGCTGTCCTGGCGAGACCAGCCGCACACCCAGCCCGATGTGACCCGGACCGATGACGGATCGGAGGTTCTCACCGCGGCCGAGGTGGCTGTGGTGGAGGTGGCCGTGGTGGAGCCGAATCTGCGTGAGCCACCGGCCCGGGCGGTCTGGCATCCGGGAGATGGCGCCGTCGACCCGCTCGCCGTCACGACGGCGCTTCTCCAGTCGGCCTGCGGCAGCGGTGCGCAGGTGCGGCTCGGTGTTCGCGCCACGGGCCTGCGTACCAGGGGAACCCGAGTGGTGGGGGTGGAAACCTCCGTTGGGTTCATGCCGGCGGACACCGTGGTCGTGGCGGCCGGGACCGGAGTTCCCCGCCTGTGTGAGCCGTTCGGCGTACCGGTACCCGTTACCGCCTCCGCGGCGGTTCTGCTGCGTTTCGACGCACCGCGAGGCCTGGTGAAAGCCCTGATAGACGGACCTTCGCTCGAAGTTCGCCAGAACCGGAGCGGGCAGTTGCTGGTCCCGGCGGCATGCGGTACCGATGTCTCCGAGGAGGCTCTGGCCGGGATCGCCCGCCGAAGCGCGCAGAAGATCCGAGCCACCTTCCATCACGCGGCGGATATCCGCCTGGACCGGATATCCGTTGGTCAGCGTCCGATGCCCGCGGACGGAGCACCGATCATCGGCCCGATTCCAGGTGTGCAAGGGCTCTACCTGGCTGTCATGCACTCCGGCGTGACCCTTGCCCCGCTGATAGGCCGACTGGTGGTCCAGGAGCTGATCGGTGGAGTCGAGTCACCCGAGCTGGTCGGATGCCGACCCGCACGGTTCACGACAGCCAGCTGATCCGCACACTTCATCAGCCGCCCGGTGCGGCAGGTCCGGGTCTCGGGCGACGGCGAAACGGTCACCGGCCACGCGAAGTGGGATTCCGAACGGCTGCTTCTGGGAGGGCGCAGCCGAACTCCTGGTCGGCACGCGGGCCCCCGCTCTCGCAGACCGCCTCACCTACGCTTCCGAGGCTGGCGCTTTCCTTGCCCACAGCCACGATCGCGCCGCGCTGGAAGAGCTCGCAACGTTGATGCTCCCGGTGGTGACGAGCGAAGTCCAGCTGCGTCCACTCGTCGCCCTGGCACAGGCGCAGGGCTTTGTGTTCGACCGAAACCGGCCGGGTGCGGCGCTCGGCGCACGGCCGATACCGGCGGCCGGCTGCTGCTCGGGTTGGTGGCCTCTGGGGGCACCGTGGTCGTCGAGACCGGATGTGGATATCGGTGTGCTGTGGTGTGGGTACCGCGGGTAGTGTCGCGGGTCGTGAGCCTGGATCGGTGGCGGGATCGGTATGCCGAGCGCGCGCGGGGAATGATCGCGAGCGAGGTACGGGCGCTGTTCGCGGTGGCATCGCGTCCGGAGATCGTGTCGCTGGCCGGGGGGATGCCGGCGGTGGACGCGTTGCCGATGGAAGCGGTCGCGGCGACGGTAGCCGACGTGGTGACCCGTCGGGGTGCGGTGGCATTGCAGTACGGGTCGGCGCAGGGCGATCCGGAGCTGCGGGCGCGGATCTGCGACGTGATGGCGCTTGAGGGCATCACCGACGCCCATCCCGACAGTGTGGTGGTGACGGCCGGTTCGCAGCAGGCGTTGGATCTGCTGACCCGGGTGTTCGTCGATCCCGGGGATGTGGTGCTGACCGAGGGCCCGACGTACGTGACGGCGATCAACACGTTCGCCGCCTACCAGGCGCGGGTCGTGCACGTACCGATGGACGACGAGGGCCTGTCGCCGGCCGCGTTGGCGCAGACCCTGGCGCGGCTGGCGGCGGACGGCGCGCGGGTGAAGCTGCTGTACACGGTGCCGACCTTCCAGAACCCGGCTGGGATCACCCTGACGCCGTCGCGGCGGGGCGAGGTGGTGGAGCTGTGCCGGCGGGCCGGGGTGCTGGTGGTGGAGGACAACCCGTACGGGCTGCTGTCGTTCACCGGAGCGCCGACGCGGGCGATGCGCGCCGACGCCCCGGAGGACGTGGTGTATCTGGGTTCGTTCTCGAAGACGTTGGCCCCGGGTCTGCGGGTGGGCTGGGCGTTGGCCCCGCCCGCGGTGACGGCACGACTGGTGCTGGCGGCCGAGTCCGCGATTCTGTCGCAGTCGATGTTCACCCAGTTGGCGGTGGAGCGGTATCTGGCGACCCAGCCGTGGGCGGAGCAGCTGAAGGGGCTGCGGGAGCTGTACCGGGAGCGCCGCGACGCGATGCTGGGGACGTTGGCCGAGCAGATGCCGGCGGGGACGAGCTGGACCCGGCCGGACGGCGGGTTCTTCGTCTGGCTCACCCTGCCCGACGGGGTGGACACGAAGGCGATGCTGGCACGCGCGATCGCGGCTCGCGTCGCCTACGTACCGGGCCGTGGGTTCTACGCCGACGGGTCGGGTGGGACCAGCATGCGGTTGTCGTACTGCTACCCCCCGGCGGACCGCGTCCGCGAAGGAGTGGAACGCCTGGCCCGGGTGGTACGCGATGAGCTGGCGTTGCGTGACACCTTCCGTTCCTGACCCGCTGGCCGTTCCTGACCCGCTGGCCGTTCCTGACCCGCTGGCCGTTCCTGATCTGCTGGCCGTTCCTGATCTGCTGACATGGCCGTGACCGGTGTGGAGGATGCGACGATGACTGATCTGGGCCGAGTGCTGATCCTCGCGGGCGGACTGTCGCCGGAGCGGGAGGTGTCGCTGCGTTCCGGCGGCCGGCTGCGGGACGCGTTGGTCTCGATCGGAGTCGATGCCGAGCTGGTGGACGTCGACGCCGACACGTTGCCGGCGCTGGCGGCCGAGCGGCCGGCGGTGGTGTTCCCGGTCCTGCACGGCACCTCCGGGGAGGACGGCACGATCCGCGAGGTCCTCGACCTCTACGACCTGCCGTACGTGGGAGCGGTGCCGGCGGCCTGCCGCGTGGCGTTCGACAAGGCCACCGCGAAGGCCGCCGTCGCCGACCGGGGGATCGCGACCCCGGCGTCGGTGACACTGCCGCGGGAGGCGTTCCACGACCTTGGCGCCGCGGCGCTCATCGAACGGATCGTCGCCCGCCTCGGCCTGCCGCTGGTCGTGAAACCGCGGGCGGGTGGATCGTCGTTCGGCGTGAGCCGGGTCGAGGGTGCCGGCGAGGTCGCCGAGGCCCTGATGGCCTGCTTCGGTTACCACGACTGCGCACTCGTCGAGCAGGCCGTGGCCGGCATGGAGATCGCGGTCGGTGTCGTGGACACCGGCGACGGGCCGGTCGCGCTCCCGGCGGTGGAGATCGAACCGGCCGCGGGCCGTGCCTACGACTACGCCGCCCGCTACACTGCCGGGGCCACGAACTTCTACACCCCCGCCCGGCTTGCCCCCGCGGTCCTGGATGCCGCCGCGCGGACCGCCCTCCTCGCGCATCAGGCCCTTGGCCTGCGGGACCTCTCCCGCACCGACATGATTGTCGATGCGACCGGAACACCACAGTTCCTGGAGGTCAACGTCGCCCCGGGGATGACCGAGACGAGCACCTGGCCGCTGGCCCTCGCCGCCGCCGGCCTCGACCTCGCCGTGGTCTGCCGTGACCTCGCTGCCCGCGCCCACAGCCGTCCGACCACCGTGAACGGGGCGGCATCCGCCTGAACCGCGCGGTGACGGGAAGCCGTTCAGCGGGAGAGGTCAGGCGGTCTCGGCCGGCTGGGGGAGACTCGCCCATGACCTCGACAGCACCGCACAGAGGCGGCAAGACCGCGGCTCAGAGGCCATCGATGTGGAGCCGGCGAGGGGACTCGAACCCCTAACCCCTCGATTACAAGTCGAGAGCGCTGCCAATTGCGCCACACCGGCCAGTCCTCTGACGATACCTGACGTGGAGCAGGCCGAGGCTCCGGCGGGTTCGTCCGCGGGGCTCCCGCCGGGCCCGGCGAGCTTCAGTCGATCATCGAGCTCCGACGGGGCATCGGTGCCGGGAGCCGCGGGCAGGGAAGCTGCTTCCCTGTTCCCGGACGGCGCGTCAGGCGTGTTCGTGAGCGTTACGTTGCGCGATCGAAATACCCGCTGGGGCGGGGACGTCCGGCTCGACCCGAGTCGGCTGGTCGGGGTGAATCGGCCGGCGGGCTACACGTCACTGATCCTGGCGCGGTCGACGGTCAGGCTCCCGCGGCGATCTTTCCCGGGCGGCCGCGCAACCAGTGGCCAGCGCCCGATTCGGTCCGTGACGGCAAGATCGAGGATATTTCCGATCTTGAATCTTCTTGACACGGAGCGGCACAAGGACTAGAAGTTCGACGTGGATGCGGATCGTTTATCGCGATAGCTCCGCATCTGCGGAACCTGTGCAGCGTCGCACAGCCTGCGTTCCCACCTCAGAAATTGTCTTCCCGGTGTGAATGGGCGCGTCTGCCCGCATCGCGCCCCTGACGCAAAGGTTGACGTGAGAGCACATCTGTCCGTGCGTGTGCGCACAGCGGGAACGGTCCTTGTCCTGGGTGCCGCGCTGGGCGTGGCCTTCCCGACCGCGGCGTACGCCAATACCGTGGCCGTGACGGTGAAGTCACCTGGCGCCACCAGCGGTCCCGCGACCGCGAACTCCGAGATCTCGACCCACGCGGACTGCGGTAGCGGCCTGATCTCCGGTGGTGGGATCAACCAGGCCACCGGTACCGGCAACGGCAACCATGTGATGGGTACCTCGCCCAGCTCCAACGGCACCGCCGAATACACCGGTTCCACCGGGGTCGTCGGCACCGACGTGACCCACTGGCTCGGGATCGGTGGAAGCGGCGGCCAGGCCGAGAGCGCCTTCTCCACGACCCCCTACGCGGTGTGTTTCACCAGTAACCTGATCAGTCACACCCAGGTGGTCATGAACAAGACCAACGCACCCACTGCCGCGACGACGGTGGGGCGGGTCACCGCCACCTGCCCGGCGAACACGATCCTGCTCGGCGGCGGTGCGCGTACCACGCCGGCCAGCGTCGGCGACTTCAAGCCGATCGCGAGTTTTCCGACCTTCAACAACTCGGCGCACGACTTCGGTCTGAAGGCCGCGGCCGATGGCGAGACCAATCCCGACTCCTGGACCGCCGTCGGATGGGCCAACGGCACCAACAGCACCAATGAGACCTATGCCTACGCGATCTGCAGCGGAAGCGGCATCAACATCAGTGGTGTCACCGTGAAGGTGCGTTACAGCGAGGCGAGCGGCCCGACCACGGGGAGCACGGGCAAGAAGGTGACGGTCAACTGCCCCAGCACGGACGGGAAGCTGATCAGCGGGGGCGCCGCCATCAGCGGCGGCAGCGTGACCACGACCGACTTCACCGGACCAGGCTCGGGCGGCGACCACCTCAACGGAAGCTTCCCCAGCGACGCGAGTGGTAATCCGGTCAGCGACGGGACCACCACGGCCGCGTACTGGACGGCCTTCACCCACACCGGGGGTATGAGCTCGCCGAGCACCTACTCGGAGGCCTGGGCGCTGTGCGCTGACGACGGCGTCTGAGAGCACCTGGAACACGCGGTTCGGGGGCGGCCCGGCACCGAGGGCATGGGTCGCCCGACACCTCGCCGCCTGACGACACACCGTTCGAACCGGTGGAACGGATCGTCCACCGGTTGGTTTCCCGACCGTGGCAGGGATCGTGCGCCGACTGGCCTGCTACCGCCTCCTGACTCTGGGCGGCCGCCGGAGAAGCCGATCCGCGCCTGATGACGCGACCGCCAGCCTGCGATTGACACCGCACGGGACGGGGACGCGGGCATTCACCCCGTACCGGTTACCGCGCCGACCAGAGCGATATCGCGCACCGAAGCGATCGCCCGGCGCATCCAGAGTTTCGGCACGTTCCTCGAAGAACCTGGCGAAAAACAGTTCAGGGCCCCTGGATCTCTGATTTCAGGGCGCATGGCCAAGAGAGTGCTCGGTGTTGACTATTTTGTCTGGATCGCCAATGCAACGTCGCTGGGGACCGCACGTCAGAAGAAGAAGCCATGTGTTCGCGTGGTCCGGTTCGGTGCTGGGGATGGCGCTGAGCCTGGGACTGGCCGGCTGCGGACCCACGTCACCGTCGCCGTGCGGGACGTCGGGCGTTCTCAGCGGGACGACGTGCACCTACAACACGGTCGGGTCGGACACCTTCACGATGCCCACGGGCGCACGGTGGGTGCAGATCACGGCGGTCGGCGCCCAGGGCGGCCGCTATTTCGTCGCCGGTGACGCCGCCCATGGCGGATCGCCGGTGGGAGACGTCACCGGCCGTGCCGGTGGGGGCGGCGGCCAGGCGTCCGGCACGATCACGGGTCTGCCGGCGGGTCGGGTACTGCAGGTCGATGTCGCCGGTAAGGGGGCCGACGGCACCGCCGCCAGTCGCTCGGGCGGAAAGAACAACGGGCCGTCCGGTGGGCAGGGTGCCGTGGGCGGGTTCGGCGGCTCCAACGGTGGCGTGACCGGCGGTAAGGGCGACGCCGGCGGATCCGAGGGTGGGACCGCGAGCAACAACGGTGGCAACGGCTCCGGTGGCGGCGGTTCCTCGGATGTACGGATCGCTACCGCCGGCTGCGCGGCGTTGACATGCGGTCTGTCGGATCGCGTGCTGGTCGGCGCGGGCGGTGGCGGCGGTGGCGGCACCGGAGGCCAGGGCTACGCGCTGCCCGGCGCGGGCGGTGCTGGTGGCGGTGCCAGCGGTGCCGCTGGTAGTGCCCTCATCGACGGCGGCCATCCGGGGGCTCCCGGGGGTGGCGGCAGCCAGACCGCGGGTGGGGCCGCGGGTCTCAATCCCGGACGGCACGCGACGCCGCCGCCTCCCGATCCCACCGATCCGCGTTTCGGCGGTGACGGCGCTGACGGTGCCGCGGGCAGGGGCGGCGTCGGCGGTGTGGGAAACCAGGCCTGTCTGGGTGAGCACAACCCGCCCTGCCGCAACCCCGATGACACGGAGTCCGGCGGTGGCGCCGGTGGCGGTGGCGGTGGCGGCTACTTCGGTGGCGGTGGCGGTTCGGG
Source organism: Frankia umida (assembly GCF_023242945.1). NCBI lineage: Bacteria > Bacillati > Actinomycetota > Actinomycetes > Frankiales > Frankiaceae > Frankia > Frankia umida. Next base: position 79,485 of record NZ_JALKFT010000001.1, on the reverse strand, counting down.
CGGCGGTGGCACCAGCATCGGTGGCGGCGGTGCCGGTGCCGGTGGCGGTGGCGGCAGTTCCTTCTCCGCCGCGACGGTGACCTCCGCCGTGCTGACCAGCGGTGTCAACACCGGGACCGTCAACACCGGAAACGGCCAGGTCATCATCTCCTGGGGTACCTCCGCGTCTCCCAGTCCCACGCCGTCGACGAGTCCCTCCGCGTCGCCGACGTCCCCGACTCCGACGTCGACGTCGGGGCCGACGCAGGGTCCGGGCACGAAGCCGGCCCCGGCCACCGCGTACGTGATCAACAACTTCGGTAACACGGTGACGCCGATCGACGTGACCACCAACACCGCGGGCACTCCGATCCCGGTCGGCGCGCACCCCCGAGGGATCACGGTCACACCTGACGGCAGGACCGTCTATGTGACGAACCAGGCCGACAACACGGTGACGCCGATCGACGTGGCCACCAACACCACCCGCACCCCGATCCCGGTCGGTCAGGTGCCGTTCGGGGTCGCCGTGACTCCGAACGGAAAGACCGTCTACGTCGTGGACAACCTCAGCCGTGACGTGACGCCGATCGACGTGGCCACCAGCACGCCTGGTGCCCGCATCCCGGTGGGTGACGACGCGCACGGCATCGTGATCACGCCCAATGGTCGGACCGCCTACGTCGCCAACGCCGCGAGCAACACGGTGACGCCGATCGACGTGGCCACCAACACCGCGGGCACCCCGATTCCCGCCGGGAACAACCCGCAGTGGGTCACGGTCACACCGGACGGAAAGACCGTGTACGTCACCGACAACGCCAACGCCGGCAGCGCCACGGTGACGCCGATCGACGTGGCCACCAACGCGCCCGGGAAAGCCATTCCGGTCAGCGACCGTCCGGTCGGCATCGCGATCACACCCGATGGAAAGACCCTCTACGTCACCAATGAGCGTGACAATGTGGTGACGCCGATCGATGTGGCCACCAACACCCCTGGTGCCACTGTTCCGACGGGGGGTGTCGAGCCGTTCGCCATCGCGATCACACCGGATGGCGTGGCCGCCTACGCCGTCAACCGTGACAGCAGCACGGTGACGCCGATCGACGTGGCCACCAACAACCCCGCAAGCCCCATCTCGGTCGGTGACCGACCGGTGGGAATCGCGATCGCCCCAGCGCGGACCGTACCGGCCGGGCCGGTGTGCGGGAACACCGGCGCGCAGTCCGGTACGACCTGCACCTATCACACGGTCGGCTCGGACACCTTCACGGTGCCCGCGGGTGTGGACTCGGTCGAGATCACCGTGACCGGCGCCCAGGGTGGGCACTACTTCGTCGCCGGTGACGAGGCGCATCCGTCCCCGGCGGGGGACATCACCGGACGTCCCGGTGGCAGTGGTGGCCAGGCATCCGGAACAGTGACGGGTCTGACGAGCGGCCAGGTGCTGCAGGTGGACGTGGCCGGTAAGGGCGCCGACGCGACCGCGGCGTCCCGCTCGGGCGGAATGAGCAACGGTCCGTCCGGCGGATCGGGCGCGCTCGGTGGGTTCGGCGGGGCCAACGCCGGTGTGCCAGGTGGGCCCGGTGACGGTTCCGGTGCCAACGGCGGAACCGCGTTCAACGGCGGTAACGGCTCCGGCGGCGGCGGTTCCTCCGACGTCCGCCTGGCCACGGCCGGATGCGCCACGCTCGCCTGTGACCTGTCCACCCGGGTGCTGGTCGCCGGTGGTGGCGGTGGTGGCGGCGGTGTCGGCGGTCAGGGCAACGCGCTCGGCGGGGCCGGTGGCGACGCCGGTGCCGACGGCGGGGCGCTCGTGGACGGTGGCAACGCCGGCATCCCGGGCAAGGCCGGCACGCGGACCGTCGGCGGCAGCGGCGGGCTGAACGGATGCCGTCATGGCACGGGCAACCCGCCGGTGGGTGACCCGTTGATCGATCCGCGCTGCGGTGGCGACGGTACTGACGGCGCTTCCGGGGCCGGTGGGACCGGCGGGGCCGGGAACCGGCCCTGTAACGGGGTGTACACCCCGGCCTGTGCGGACCCGAACGCCACCACCTCGGGTGGTGGCGCGGGTGGTGGCGCGGGTGGCGGCTACTTCGGTGGCGGCGGCGGCTCCGGTGGTGGCGGCACCTTCGGTGGTGGCGGTGGCGCCGGTGGTGGTGGCGCGGGTGGCAGCTCGTTCGCCGCGTCGAGCATCGTGAACCCGGTGCTGACGACCGGGGTCAACTCCGGCACGGTCAACGGCGGCAACGGAGAGGTCACGATCACCTGGACCACCTCCGGGACCCCGGCCCCAGCGCCAGCCCCGGCCCCAGCCCCAGCCCCGGCTCCGGCTCCGGCTCCCACGCCCGCGCTGGCCACGAAGCCTGACCAGACGTAGGGCGGATCCTCCGAAGTAACGCACCACAAGCAGGGCAGGGCCCCGCGCTCGGCCGGTGACTGACCCAGGTCACCGGCCGAGCGCGACACCCGCAGCGAGGACGGTCGGCGCCTCGTCGCGAGGTCCGGGATGGCTTTCACGGGCTCGCGGCGTCAGGCATCGCGTCGGTTGGCGACCACGAGGCCGCCCGCGAGTGCGAGTGCGGCGTAGGCAGCGGTGATGCCAAGGCCCTGCCAGGGGCCGGCGTAGTAGTCGGGACGCTGGACGGTGTGCTGGATGGCGAAGCCGGCGAAGGGCGTCCACCGTTGGGCGAACCGTTGGACGCTGTCGCTGGAGGAGAGCAGGCCGGGCAGGATGACCGCGGCGACCACCAGTGGGATCGCGATCGAGGCTCGCCGCACGATTGTGGCGACACCGACGGCGAACAGGGCGACCGTCGTGATGAGCAGACCGGTGCCGAGGACCGCGCGTAGCGGTGGGCCGCTGAGCAGGTCGGGTTCGGGGTAGCTGGGGGCGACGTAGCCCTGGCGCCGTTGCAGCGGGCGGGCCACGAGGTAGGACGCCCAGGACGAGGCGACACCGACGGCGAGCGTGGTCAGCGCGGCGATGGACGCCTTGGTGAGGATCACGCGGTGGCGACGCGGGGTCGCGGTGTAGCTGGTGCAGATCATGCCCGATCGTTGTTCGTTGCCGATCGCGTTCGCCCCCACGACGGCGGCGATGATCACGGCGACGAGCACCCCGACGAGGGTGTTGGCGACGATGTCGTCGTCGCCGGGCACGCCCGGTGGGTCGGTCGAGGGGGTGTTGGCGACGACGAGCGCGGCGAAGGCGACGGGAAGGACGGCGAGCAGGGCGAGGGCGGTGAGGGTCCCGCGACTGCCGACGAGCTTGATCCATTCCGCCCGGGCAACGCTGGGACGAGGAAGCCGCGCCGAAGCCGTGGCCGAAGCCGTGGTCGCGGTCATGACCTGACCTGCGCGGGTGCGGTGAGCAGACGGAGGTAGGCGTTCTCGAGGCCGGGACGGTCGCCGGTGTCGGGGCCGTCCGCCAGCAGTGAGGCCATGCTGGTGTCGGCGACGATCCGGCCGCGGTTGAGGACCACGACCCGGTCGGCGATGCCCTCCAGCTCTCGCATCAGGTGCGAGGACAGCAGGATGCTGCGACCTTCGGCGCGAAGGCCGCGCACCAGGCCACGGAACCAGGCCATGCCCTCGGGGTCGAGTCCGTTCATCGGTTCGTCGAGCATCAGGACCGGAGGGTCACCGAGCAGGGCTACCGCAAGACCGAGCCGCTGCTTCATCCCGAGCGACCAGCCGCCGACCCGACGCCGGGCGGCCGCGCCCAGCCCGACCTGCTCGAGCAGCGCATCGGCGCGGGCCGCGGGAACGCCGCCCGCAGCGGCCAGCCAGCGCAGGTGAGTGCGGCCGGTCAGCCCGGGGTTCAGGGCGCAGGCGTCGAGCAGCGCACCGATTCGGGTGAGCGGCTCGTCAAGATGCCGGTAGCGTCGGCCGGCGACCAGCGCCTGGCCCGAGGTGGGGGTGGCGAGTCCGAGCGCGACCCGCATCAGGGTCGTCTTGCCGGAGCCGTTCGGGCCGACGAGCGCGGTGACAGTGCCGGGTGGCGCCGTGAACGTGACATCGTCAAGGGCGACAACGGCGCCGAACCGTTTGGTCAACGACGTGAACGCCAGATCGGGTGCGGTGGGATCGGATCGCATGGGTCGGACGCTAGGGACGGCCACGCCGACGGTGAATCCCGCGCGGGAGCGATTGTCGACCTCCCTCGCGGGAGGGATGCGACGCCGCCGGCCGAGCGGGCAGACTGGTCGGCGATGAACGGACGAGTTCTGCCCGCCAGCGTCGGCCGGTTCGAGGGCTGGCTGATCCGTGTCCTGGCCAGGCCATGGGTGTGGGTCGCCGCGGCGGGGGTTCTGCTGATCGCGGCGGCGGCCCAGGCGGGATTCGACGACCGTTTCCTGATGTCGATCATGATCGTCGTGCCTGTCGCGTTCGTCGTCCAGCTGCCCCGCGTGGCAGCGGTGCTGGTCGTGTTCGCGGCACTGGGGTGGTTCTTTCCGCAGGCCGGGCCGATGCCGGTCGCGGCCGGAACCGGTCTGCTGGTCGTGTGCGGGGTGGCCGCCTACCGGCTGACGGCGCCGGAGATCTGCCTGTGCGGCGGTTTGTTTCTCGTCAACGCCGTGACGCCGTTCACCGATGACGAACCGGGTGCCGCGACCTATCTGCTGTTCGCCGTGGTCGTCGCCGCACTCGGCTTCGGCCGGCTCCTGCGCGACCGAAGCACCATCATCGCGCAACACCAGGCGCTCGCCACGGCGCACCTTTCGACGGTGCACGAGCACCTGCTGCTGGCCGACCGCACCGCCATCGCGCGTGAGCTCCACGATGTCGTCGCCCACCACATCTCGCATATCGCCATCCAGGCCGAGACCGCCCGGTACACGACACCCGACCTGCCCGAACTCGCCGGCACCCGATTCGCGGAGATCGGTGATTCCGCCCGCGCCGCGCTCGCCGAGATGCGACGCATTCTCACCGTGATCCGTTCCCCGGTTCCGGCGCCTGACGGTCATGCCACCGGCCGGTCCGAACCGGCGCTCGAGCCTCGCCCAGGTCTCGACCGCCTCGACGCGCTCGTCGCGGCCACCCGCGGCCACGGCGGCGAGGTCACCGTCGCGGTGAGCGCGGCTGCCACCCCGATACCCGCCGACACCGACCTCGTCGCCTACCGGGTCATCCAGGAATCCCTCACGAACGCCCGCCGCCATGCTCCCGGCGCCGAGGTGCACATCACGGTCGATCACACGCCGGACCTGCTGTGCCTGACGATCCACAACGGCTGCCGGGGCTCGGTCGGGCCCCCCACCGGCACCGGGCCCACCACCGGCACCGGGCTCGGCCTGCTCGGCATGCGCGAACGGGTGGACGCCGTCGGCGGGACCCTGCGCCACGAGTATCTCCCCGACGGGGGGTTCACGGTCGCCGTGCGACTTCCCCTGCGGCCGGACCGATGACCGCGCCGGCACCGATCCGGGTACTGATCGTCGACGACGACGAGATCGTCCGGGTCGCCTTCCGCGCGCTGCTGGCCACCCGCGACGACATCATGGTCGTCGGCACCGCCCGCGACGGGCGAGACGCTGTTCGCGCCGCCGGCGAACAGCGGCCGGACGTCGTCCTGATGGATGTTCGGATGCCCGTCCTCGACGGAATCGCCGCGACCCGGCTCCTGACCACCACGCTCACGCCCGCGCCCCGCGTGGTTGTTCTGACGACCTTCGACCTCGACGAGTACGTCTATGACGCGTTGTCGGCGGGAGCGAGCGGTTTTCTGCTCAAGGACGTCCCGGCGGTGACGTTGTTCGACGCCGTGCGCGTCGTCGCCCGCGGCGACGCCCTGCTCACACCGGAGGTCACCCGCCGTCTCATCGACGAGTTCGCCCGCGTCCGGCCCCGCGTGCGACCCGACCGGCTCGCCCAGCTCACCGCGCGCGAGCTCGATGTCCTGCGCCTGCTCGCGGTCGGTCACGCCAATGCCGAGATCGCCGCCCTGCTGTTCATCAGCAACGAGACGGTCAAGACCCACGTCAGCAGCATCCTCACCAAACTCCGGGCCCGCGATCGAACGCAGGCTGTCATCGCCGCCTACGAGGCCGGCCTTGTTCGCCCCGGCGCCAGCTGAGCGGACATGGTTACGGTGGTGGGACCGGCCGCCTCGGTGACAGTGGGATGGCGGCGTCCGCGTCGGCTCACGCTGGCGTCCGTCCAGGGAGGCAGGATGTCGGACTCGCGGTCCTCGAGGCGAACGAGTGATCGGCCGGGTGGCGGCGTGCGTCCACCTGGCGAGATCGCCAACGTGCTGGTGGTCAACGCCGGGTCGTCGAGCCTGAAGCTGCGGCTGCTGGACCCGTCCGGCGGGCTGCTGTGGGCCGATGACCGAGCTGCCGACGACCGTCTCGACGGTGTGTTCGCGCAGGTGGCGGAGTTCGGTGGGGTGCGGGCGGTGGGGCACCGGTTCGTCCATGGTGGGCCGACGCTGCTGCGTCCGACAGTGATCGACGCGGGTGTCGAGGCGGAGCTGCGCGCGCGGACCAGTCTGGCGCCGCTGCACATGCCGGCGGCGCTGGCGGGGGTGGCGGTGGTGCGGGCGGCGGCGCCGGAGTTGGCGCAGGTGGCCTGTTTCGACACCGCTTTTCATGCCTCGTTGCCGGCGGCGGCGTCGACGTACGCGATCCCGGCGCGGTGGCGTGAGCGGTACGGCATCCGCCGGTACGGGTTTCACGGGCTGTCGCACGCCTATGCGTCGCGGCGTGCGGCCGAGCTGCTCGGCCCACCCGGCGCGGGTGGGTCGGACGGGCTGGACGGGCTGGACGGGCTGGACGGGCTGGACGGGCTGGACGGGTCGGACGGGTCGGACGGGTCGGGTGGGTCGGGTGGGAGTGATCGGCCCTGGGTGGTGACGTGTCATCTGGGGTCGGGTGGGTCGCTGGCGGCGGTGGCCGCGGGGGTGTGTCGGGACACGACGATGGGGTTCACGCCGTTGGAGGGCCTGGTCATGGGCACCCGGTCGGGCAGCGTCGATCCCGGCGCGTTGCTGTGGCTGGTGCGCCAGGCGGGGCTTTCCGTGGACGAGGTGGGTGACGGGCTCGAGCACGAGTCCGGTCTGCTGGGCCTGGCGGGCAGCGCTGATATGCGCCAGGTGCTGGCCATGGCCGGGGCGGGGTCGCCGTCGGCCCGGCTGGCGTTGGAGGTGTACCAGCATCGGCTGCGCGGGCTGGTCGCCGCGATGGTCGCCGCGCTGGGTGGGCTGGACGCGCTGGTGTTCACCGGTGGGATCGGTGAGGCCTCGGCCGAGATCCGTGCCGGGGCCGCCGCCGGGCTGGGTTTCCTGGGGGTGCGGGTGGACGCCACGAGGAACACCGGCCACCGGGGCGGTGACGCCGAGATCGGCGTGCCGGACGCCCCGGTCCGGGTGTTCGTCGTGGCGGCCCGGGAGGACATCGAGATAGCCCGTGGGGTCCGGGTCGCGCTGGCCAGGTGAGTCAGCTCGGCTGGTTGGCCCAGGTCCAGTCGCGGATCTCGGGCAGGTCCTCGAAGTGTTCGATGATGTGGGCGTGGTGGCGGGCGAGCTGGTCCTGGCAGTAGCTGACCAGGCGGTCGGAGCCGGCCGGGGTCACCCGGGCGAACTCGAGGGCGAGCTGGGCGAGATGGTAGCGGCTGACCTGGTTGCGCACGACCATGTCGAACGGTGTTGTCGTGGTGCCCTGCTCCATGAAACCCCGGACGTGGAAACGGTCGGCGTTCGGCCGTCCGTGCAGAAGCTGGTGGATGCCCCGGCTGTAGCCGTGGAAACCGACGATGACGTCGGTCGAATCGGTGAACAGCGCACGGAACATCGCCGAGGAGAAACCGTGCGGATGCAGGTCGGAGCGCAGCAGCGCCATCAGGTCGATGACGTTGACGACCCGGACGGCCAGATCCGGGACGAACGTGTGGAGCAGTTCGGCGGCGGCGAGGATCTCCATGGTCGGGACGTCACCGATACCGGCCAGGACGATGTCGGCGTCGCGGCGGAGGGTTCTCTCGGTGCCGGCCCAGTCCCAGACGGAACCGCCGCGGGCGGCGTGCTCGGCGGCTTCGCCCGCGGTGAGGTACTGGTGGTGCGGCTGCTTGTCGGCGACGATCAGGTTGACGTGATCGTGGCTGCGCAGGCAGTGGTCGGCGACCGAGAGCAGGGTGTTCGCGTCCGGTGGCAGCCAGACGCGCACCACCCCGGGGGAGAGCGGGACGACGGTGTCGAGCAGCCCCGGCCCCTGGTGGGAGAAACCGTTGTGGTCGTTACGCCAGCAGGTGCTGGTCAGCAGGACGTTGAGGCTGGGCACCGGCGCCCGCCAGGCCAGCCGGCTGGCCTCCTGCAACCATTTGGTGTGCTGGATCAGCATGGACGCCGACACCATCGCGAACGCCTCGTAGGTGGCGAACAGTCCGTGCCGGCCGGTGAGCGTGTAGGCCTCGAGCCAGCCCTGGCACAGATGCTCGGACAGGACCTCCATCACCCGGCCGTTCGGTGAGACCCGGTCATCGCGCGGGTCGATCGCCGCGACCAGGCAGCGGTCGGAGACGTCGAGCACGGCGTCAAGTCGGTTACTGGCCAGCTCGTCCGGGCTGAACACCCGGAAGGTGCTCGGGTTGTCCCGGTAGGCGTCGGCCAGCAGCCGACCGAGTCGGCGGGTCGGTTCGTGCAGCTGGCTGCCGCGGGCCTGGGGGTCGACGTCGATCGCGTACGTTCGCCAGTCGCGCAGCCGCAGTGCCTCGGTGCGTCGTCCTCCGTTGGCGTAGCTGGAGGAACCCAGCCGCGACGAGCCGGACGGGGCGAGCGCGGCCAGCTCGGCGATCAGCGCGCCCTCCTTGTCGAACAGCCGCTCCGGCTGGTAGGAGCGCAGCCACGCCTCGAGCTGGGCCAGATGGGCCGGATTGTCACGGACGTGCGCCAGCGGCACCTGATGGGCCCGGAACGTCCCTTCGACCAGGATTCCGTCCACCTCGTGGGGCCCTGTCCAGCCCTTGGGGGTCCGTAGCACGATCATCGGCCAGATCGGCGCCTCGGTGATGACCGCCCCCGGCGCCCGGGCCGCCCGCTGGATCTCCCGGATGCGGGTGTACGCGGTGCGCAGGGCCGCGTCGAACGCCCGGTGCACCGCCGGGACGTCGTCGCCCTCCACCCACAGCACGTCGTAGCCGTGGCCGGTGAACAGGGCCGTCACCTGCTGCCGGGGCAGCCGGCCCAGCACCGTCGGATTGGCGATCTTGTACTGGTTCAGGTTGAGGATCGGCAGGACGGCCCCATCATGGGCCGGGTTGAGGAAGTCGACGCCCTTCCAGCTGCCCTCCAACGGGCCGGTCTCGGCCTCGCCGTCCCCGACCACCGCCGCGACCAGCAGGTCCGGATGGTCGAAGGCCGCGCCGAAGGCGTGGATGAGGGCATAACCAAGCTCGCCACCCTCGTGGATCGACCCGGGCGTCGGAACGCTGACGTGGCTGGGAATCCCACCGGGCGTGGAGAAACGCCGCACCAGCTGCCGCAGCCCCGCCTCGTCCTTCGACACACCCGGATAGATCTCCGAATAGGTGCCTTCCAGATACGTGTTCGCGACCAGCGCCGGCCCGCCGTGACCCGGACCCGCGACGTAGAGAACGTCCTGACCGCTGTGCCGGACCAGCCGGTTCAGGTGCGCGTAGATCAGGTTCAGCGCCGGGGACGTGCCCCAGTGGCCGAGCAGCCGGGGTTTGACGTCCTCACGGGACAACGGCCGGCGCAGCAGCGGATTGTCCAGCAGGTAGATCTGCGCGACCGTCAGATAGTTCGCCGCGTTCCAGTAGTCGACCAGCCGGTCGAGGTCGGCGGAATCCAGGACGGAATCGCTGCCGTACGCATCCAGATCCGTCACAGCCCATCCTCTCCGGACGGGCAGGGCGGTGGCGCGTCGGCCACCGGGCCGATCGATACGAGCACGCCCGACCGGGCCTTCGTCATCGTCATGGGGTCAGCGTCGCGTCGTTTCGACATGCGGTGTACGGACTTTTCGTCGCCACTACCGGTGCCGAAGGTCCCGGGCCGCAGGGACCGGTGAGCTCGCGTCGGCGGTGTCGCCATGGGTTCGTGTCCATCCCGCACATTGGGCCATACCGGCCGACGGTTCGCTGGTAGCCGCGCGGGCGCCACGGCAGACCGTGCCGTGCCGTGGGCGGTGGGCTCTGGCGTGGCAGGGCTCTGGCGTGGCGGGCCTTGGTGTGGCGGGCTCTGGTGTGGCGGGCTCTGGTGTGGCGGGCTCTGGTGTCAGGGGATGAGGAGGGTCTTGCCGAGCGTGGCCCGGTTCTCGATCGCCTGGTGGGCCGCGGCGGCCTCGGCCAGGGGGAAGGTCTGGCCGATGATCGGGCGCAGCCGCCCGGCCGCCGCGTGCGCGAGAGCCTGCGCGGCGAGTGTGCGCAGCTGAGCCGGCGTCGGTGCGGCACCGGCGATCACCGTCACGTCGGCGGGCGGCTCGGTCCAGCTGCCGCTGGCCATCCCGTGGCTGCTCAGGCGTCCACCGGGTCGCAGGGCGGTCAGGGCCTGGGCGCCGATCTCCCCACCGATACCGTCGTGGATCAGGTCGACACCCGTACCGCCGGTGACCTCGATGACCTCCCGGGCCCAGCCCGGACGCGCGTAGTCGACGTAGCTGGCGGCGCCCAGCGACAGCACCAGCTCGCGTTTGGTGTCACCGCGGGCGGCGCCGATCACGGTGGCACCGGCGGCCGTCGCGAGCTGGACGAGCAGGCTGCCCAGCCCGCCACCGGCCGCCTCGACCAGGACCGACTCGCCGGGGCGCACGTCGGCCTGGTTGTGCAGCAGAAGGGCGGTGCGACCGTCGGCCAGCAGCGCCACCGCGTCGGGCAGCTCGACGGCGGGGGGCACCAGGATCAGATCGGCCGCGTCGGCGACGGCGAGCTCCGCATAACCACCGGCGCCCCCGGTCGTGGTGACGACCAGCGCCTCGGCCAGCGCCTGGTCGACGTCTGGCCCGAGGGCGACGACCCGACCGCCGACACCGTTACCCGGAACACGAGGCAACGCCGGAAGGTTGCGCTGTGCCGGGCCGCGACCGGCTCTGACCTGCGTCTCGACGAAAGTGATGCCGGCGTACTCGACCGCCACCAGTACCTGACCGGGGCCGGGAACCGGATTCGCGAGCTCGCGGACCGTGAGAACGTCCGGCCCGCCGAACCGATCCATCACCACTGCGCGCACAATCGCCACCATAACCTGGCGGGGTGGCGTTGGATGGGCGGTCGGGGACCATCGGTCCTTACCGAGGCGATTACCCGTTTTCCGCGTCCAGACCGGGTATGTACTGCGGTCCCAGTCTTTGTCGCGGGTCTACCTGTGTCCTTGGCTGTCGTTCGTTGGTCGTGGAGAGCGGGGCGTCGCGTATGGCCAGGAGGACGGATTTCAGGAGCGCCGGCGGGAGAGCGCGTCCGCTCGCCGGTCTGGTGATGGTCGCCGCGCTGGTGGCCGCCTGCGGTGGTTCGAGCTCCGATGGCGCCGCGCGACCTTCGGTGGCCGTGTCGACGTCGGTGTCCCCGTCGCCGTCAGGGTCCGGTGACCCGGGTAGCGCCGCGACGGGGGCTGCGGCCGGTGGGGGTGCGACCTCGAGCGCGGTTCCCGGGGGTCCGATCGGGGGAGCGCGCTCTGATGCGCGCAGCTGGTCCGACCAGCCCGCTTCGGCTCCGGCTCCGGCACCGACCACGCCCGTTCGGGTGGTGTCACTGCGCAGCGCGCCGAACGAGGAGAACGGCGTCCGCTACGAACGTCTGGTCGTCGAGTTCACCGGCGGGACGCCCGGCTATCAGGCGCGGTATGTCACCGAGGTGATCCGACCTGGCTCGGGAGCGCCGTTGCCGCTGGTCGGCCAGGCCCAGCTTGAGCTGGTACTGAGTTCGGCGTCCGCGCATGACGACCAGGGCGCGTCCACACTGCGCACCGCCGCGAGCGGGCAGGACTCCACCGGCGCCCTGAGCTATGCCGTCGCCGGGGACTTCGAGGGCATGGTGCACATCGGCATCGGTCTGCCCCGGGCCACCGAGTTCCGGATCGTCAGCCTGAGCTCACCGGACCGGCTGGCCATCGACTTCCGTTCCTGACCCACACGGGACGGCCCTGATCCGGGCGCCGCGCTGGCGGTCCGATCAGCGCCGGGCCGGGGCGGGGGCGTCCCGGGTGGCGCCGGTGCCAGGTTCGCCCGCGGGTGTGGGGGGCGGATGGGGGATGTTCGGCAGTGTGCTGGGGCTGGTGGTGGGCGGGACCGGGGTCTGGATGGGGGAGGTGGCCACGGTCGTCGGTCGTGGCGGCTGGGTCCCTGGCCCGACCGGGCCAGGGACGTCGGCGGTGTCGGGTTGCCCGCCCTGCCCGACCCGCGGGTGGGGCGTGGCCCGCGGGGTCGGCCCGCTGGGGGTGCCGTCGAGGAGGGTTGACGACGGCCGTGGCCGGGGTGGTGCGGGCGGCAGCGGACGCGGCGGGATGGTGTCCGCCTGACCGGCCAGGCCGGCTGGCTGCTTCGACAGCACCAGCTGTCGATCCCCACGGATCAGGACGAGCTCCGCGCTGTCCGGGTCGTTGATCCAGACCCGGTCACCGTCGACGCTCACCGTGAGCGCTGGCCTGCCAGCGTCCGCGCCGGTGAGGGTGGGGCCGGGCCTGATGGGTGTGGTGAAACTCCGCCGCCCGCGGTCGAAGACCAGGACAACGCCGCCGTCGTGGTCGGGCAGAAAGATCCGTTCGTCCTGCCAGACCGGGGCCGCCAACCGGCGCGCCGGCGCGGCCACCGGTTGCGCACCGCCCGGCCCGCCGGGCAGCCCGCCCGGTACGGGCGTGACCACGGCGGCGGCAGGTCCGACTGGCCCGGCCTGCCCGGCCTGCCCAGCCACTCCAGCCACTCCAGCTGGCCCGGTCGGGCTGGCGAGGCCGGCGGGTCGATCGATGTCGGGCAGTCCGGATGGTGCCGTGGCGGCGGCAGGCGTGCCGGCGGAGATCGTGCTGGCGGAGATCGTGCTGGCGGGAGGCACGCTGGCGGGGATGTCGATGGAGGTCACCCCGCCGCGCGCCAGGTCGGCGAGCAGGAGCCGGCCGGACCTCGTGTCGATCACAAGAACAAGGTCGCGGGGAGACCGGGCCGCCGCGACCAGAGCCGTGACGGACCCTCGAGCAGCGCCCGGACCTGCGCCGCCGTTAGCCGTGGCATCGCCATTAGCCGCTGTGGCACCGCCGTCAACTGTGGCACCGCCGTTAGGACCGGTACCGGTACCGGTGTCGGCTGGCGGTACGGCGAGGGCGGTGGTTCGACCGGGTTGTCCGTCCGCCAGGGGAATCAGCGTCGCTGCCGTGGCGTCCAGGACGACTGGCTGATCACCGGAGAGCACCATGTCGATGGCATGGCCCGGTGGGGCCACACGGATCGGGGCGGCCGGCACGCCACGCATGATCGGGACCACCGAGCCGCTGGCCCGCACGGGTGCCCACAGCGTGCCGTCCGCCGTCTGGGCGGTGCTGCCGAGCGGACCGCCGAGATCCAGGGTCGGTCCGGTCGGCGTCAACCGCTCCCGGTCCAGGCGGATGACCCGCCCAGACGCGCTGTCGATGACCCCGACCGCGTCGGGTGCCACGTCGACGCTGGCCCCGGCGGGCAGGGTGACAGAGCGGGCCGGCGCCAGCCGCTGCGGCTCCACCAGGTGCAGCAGGTGCGCATCCGGGTCCGCGACCAGCAGGTCTGGGCCGTCCGCAAGGACCGTCAGGTGATGGCCCGCGGCGGCCGGGATGGTGATCGCCGCGTCGGCCCGTCCGGTGGTGCTCTGCAGATGGGTGATGAGGCCGGCGGTGTTCCAGGGCAGCCAGACATCCGCATCCGAGGACGACAGCGCGACGGGTGCGATCCCCGTGGTGCAGAACACGACGGCGCCGGTGAGACCGGCCGCCGCCGCGGCCGAGATGACCGTGGCCATCCTGCGTCGCCCCTGCCCGAAGACCACGATGGGTTTCTCCCCCCATGCTCATGCCCCGACAGGGGGGTGAGTAGGACCGCGGCACACAGGACCGCGGCACGGCAGAAGCAGGAGTGCGCACGCGCCGCACGGCTGACCCGGTGCGAAAGGGGAGGCAGGGCGGTGTCCGTGCGAGCGTGCCACCCCGCCCATCCGCACGGACACCGCCTGGTGAGTGCCTTGGGAGGGGCGCAGCACTCACCATGACCCGTGCGCACTGCCCAATGCACACGGGAAGTAATTGTGTTTTGTGTCAATACATTGTTGGGCGAGTGGCCGTCCGGTTGGGTGGCGTATCCCTCTCGCCGGGTTAGACGCGACGCCCCGCCGACAGGTTGCAACCTGATTGCTGCCAATCGTGATGATCTCTCGCCGGTGTAGCCGACCATCTCGAGACGACCTCGTCAGGTGACGGACATGTCTGCTGGTCGACCATCAGATCAACAACTTTTCCGGGTCGTGGCACAACGAAAGTCGTTCGTCCGTCGTCTACCGATGTGGAACGGGAACGCACATCCGGCGACGGCCGGGCGGCGATCGTTCCCGGGCGGATCCCCCCACCGTCCGACTGGCGGACCGGGTCGGTCGTCCCCCCTACCGGCCTGGTCCGCCTTCCCATCCACGTCCCACCCATGTCGGTCCCGCCCGCCAGCCTCAAACCCCCGCCAGCCTCAAACCCCCGCCAGTACCGGGTTCCTCCAACGCCTCACCCGTCACCTCGACCGCAGCCGGATCCTGACCAGCTCGCCTGGTCCTGCCCCAAGGAGCGCACGGTGATGAGCAGTCAGATCTCCTCCGATCCGACCGGCGGTACGGGGTGACGGGGCATGGCGATGGCACCGGTCCACTGCGCGGTGACGAGTTCGGGATAGCGGAGTTCGCCGCGGTGTTCCGGGACGTCGTCACGAACGTCGAAAAGGTGATCCGGGGTAAGCGTGACGTTGTTGAACTCGCCACTGTCTGCCTGTTCGCCGAAGGCCACCTGCTTGTGGAGGACGTTCCCGGGCTCGGCAAGACATCGCTGGCCCGCAGCCTCGCCGCCTCGGTGAACGCCGGCTGCCAGCGCATCCAGTTCACCCCTGACCTGCTGCCGGCCGACATCACCGGAACCATGGTCTACAACCAGCGGACCCAGGAGTTCGGCTTTCGGGCCGGTCCGGTGTTCACCAATATCGTGATCGGCGACGAGATCAACCGTGCCTCCCCCAAGACGCAGTCGGCGTTGCTCGAGGTGATGGAGGAGGGTCGGGTCACCTCCGACGGCACAAGCTATCCGGTGCCTCAGCCGTTCATGGTCGTGGCCACGCAGAACCCGATCGACATGGACGGTACCTACAGCCTTCCCGAGGCCCAGCTGGATCGCTTCCTCATGCGACTGCGGATGGGATACCCCTCCCTTGACGCCGAACTGGAGATCCTCGAGGGCAGGCAGGTGGGCCGGGCGGTGGACGACCTGCAGCCGGTGATACGGGCCGAGGACGTCGTGGCCCGATCGGCCCAGACACTGGCCGTGCACGTCGCCCCCAACCTGCGCCGGTACCTGGTCCAACTGGTCGCTGCCAGCCGGACCATCCCCGACATCGTCCGGCTGGGGGCGAGCCCACGAGGCAGCATCGCGCTGCTGCGCGCGGTGCAGGTCCGCGCGGCCGCACACGGGCGGGTCTTCGCCACGCCCGACGACGCCAAGGCGGTCGCCGGTGCCGTGCTCGCCCACCGGCTCGTGCTGAGCCCGGAAGCGGAGCTGCGGCGCGTGGTGGCCGAGGACGTGGTCGACGAGATCCTGCAGTCCGTTCCCTCGCCGCGTCGGCTGCTCGGGATCTGACCGTGCCATCCCGGGGACGACCATCGCGTCCCGACGACCAGACGACCACGATGCGCCGCGCCAGCAGGACCGAGGCGGACACCCGTCCACTACGCGCCGACCGTGCTGACCGGGCTGACCGGGCTGGGCACTCGGGGCCAGAACGTGGCCCGTGGCGCACCCCGCGGACGCCGCCGACCGGACCGCTCGCCCGCGGGCTGGGCGAGCGGCACCGGCCGCGACCCACCGATCCGGTCGATGACCCTGCTGCGGGTCCGGCCGCGGCACGCCCAGCTGAGATCGCGTCCGGATGGCGATCCTCCCTCGCCCCGCATCCCACGTCCCATCCCGCGCCCGGTCCTGGCCCCGGCCCCGGACGCCCGCCCGGTCCCGCCATGCGGGCCGACGACCCGCCCGCATGGCGACCCGCCCGAGAACCGGCCAGCCGAGAGCTGGTCGAGGCCGGAACCGAGGGCAGAGCCCGGACGAGGACCCATCGCCGGACCAGCGCCGAGTTCGAGGCCACCACCGGGATCGGTACGACGGCCGAGACCACGACCGGGACCGGGACCGATGCCGCGCAGCCGGCGGTGGGCACGGTTACGCCGGGGAGGGCACGGGCGGGCCGCTCACGGCTGCGGCCGACACCGCTGGGATGGGGCCTGCTCGCCACAGCTGCGGTGCTGCTGGCCGGGGCACGGCTGGTGCACTACCCCGAGGTCGCGGTGCTCGGCGGGACGGCCGCCGCCGCCGTGGCGCTGTCCCTGATCGTCGCGGTGCGCCAGCCACGGGCGTCCGCCGAGCTGCGGGTGTCGCCGCATCGGGTGGCGCGGGGCGAACCCGCCACCCTGATGATCATTTTGCGTAACCACTCCAGGTGGACGGCACCTTCCTTCGTGCTGCGCCTGCCGCTGACGACGACCATCCCCCGTTCGGAGCAGGACATGGCCAGCGCCCGCCCGTACCCGTCCGATGATGGGTCCGCCGCGCCGGCGGGAGATTCGCTGGCGTCCCACAGCGAGCCATCCGACAGCGAGCTGTCGCGTGGCGAGTCGTCCCGTGGCGAGTCGTCCCGTCGCGATCGCGCCTCCGCGCGGGTGCTTGTTCCGATCAGCCGACTGCCTGGCGCTGGTACCCGCACCATCGACGTGGTCCTGCCGACCGAGGAGCGCGGGATGATCACGGTCGGGCCGGTCGAGATAACCCGGTCGGACCCGTTTGGTCTGGTCATTCGTAGCCAGCGGCTGCCCGGCGCCGCGACCCTGCACGTCCGGCCCCTCGTCGCACCGCTCGCACCGCTCGCCTCGGCTCCCTCGCGTGAACCGGACGGTCAGACCGGGCATGGCACGGCCGGGGGACTCGAGATCCACACGCTGCGGCCGTACGCGACAGGCGAGGACCTTCGCCTGGTGCACTGGCCCTCGAGCGCGCGGGCAGGCGAGCTGATGGTCCGCACGCACATGGACCCCACGGAGCCCGCGGCCACCGTCGTGCTCGATGTCCGACGTGACGCGTACCCCCCCGGTGGGGCTGGACGGGCGGCGTTCGAGGCGGCCGTCGATGTGGCGGCCGCCGCGGTGATGACCTGCGCGCGGGAGGCGTTCGGCGTGCGCCTGGTGACCACGGCCGGACTACGCGTCCTCGGCCGCCGCCGACGGCGCGACGCCGACCTGCTCCTCGACGAACTGGCCACCGTCGAGTGGGCCGACGACGCCACCCTGGACGTTCTCGGGACGCTGCGGCGCGGCGGACTCGGCACGCTCGTCCTGGTGACCGGTGGTTTCGACCGGGCCGCGGTGGCTGCCCTCACCCCGGTGGGCCATGCCTACGGCCGGGTGGTGCTGGTGCGGGTCGGGCCGAGATCCGAGGCGACCGCCCGAGCGGTCCTGCGACGTGACTCGGGTGAGCGGGCCCGGCTGCGGCCGGTATCGCCCACGCGGGCCAGCGGGGTTGTCTCCGGCCGGTCGCTGGTCGCGGGCGCGGTTGCCGCGCGGCGCGACGCGGCGCACCTGAGCCGGGTCGGTGCTGGTCCGGGCCGGGCTGGGCGACTGACCGTGATCGACGTTCCCGACGCGGCGGCGCTGGCCGGAAGGTGGCCGGCGACCTGGCCGCGAGGGTTCGGCGTCGCGGGGGAGCGACGTCGATGAGCGGGCGTCACCGTCTGATCGCCGTGCTGCTGGCCGGTGGGCTGTCGTTCGTCGGCGGCCTCGGCTGGCATCGGGTGATCACCGGGCCCGAGGTCCTGGTGGATGTCGCCGCCGCCGTGATCATCCCGGTGGTGCTGGTCGCGGTCCTGATCGGCCGACACCAGCCGCCGTCACCGATCGTGACGGTGGTCGCGTGGGGCAGCGGGTTCGTCGCCTGGGCCGCGGCGACCGTCGCCGCCCCGGCGGGCGGGGTGTGGTCCCGGTTGCATCTGGTCGCGGTGGGGATGGTCACCGGGTGGGCACGTCTGCTCGACACGGCTGTCCCAGCGCCGGCCGAGCCGGAGCTGCTGATGGGACCGGTCGCGTTGACCTGGCTGGCGACGGCGATCGGCGCCGAGCTGGTCGTCCGTACCCGTACCCGGTTGCTGCCCGCACTACCCGGGCTGGTGCTGTTTCTGGTCACGGTGAGTTATGCCGCCGCGTCGGGTGGCTCGGATCTGCCGTCCGCCGCCGGGTTCGCCGCGCTCGCCGCCCTGCTGGTGCGGGTTCGTCACCCCCGGGTCGAGCTGCCCTGGCCCGGTCGGGTCAGGCCCGGGCGGCCTGAGCCCGGCAGCGTGCTGGAGGGCCCCGGCCGCCCGGCCGGCCGGTTGGCCACGCTGGCCCGGACGGCGGGTGCCGTGATCGGTGTGGTCGCGGTGGGGATCGGACTGGCCGGCGGCCCGCTGCGGGTCGACGACCACCCGCGCATCGATCCGCGCGCCTATCGCGCGACCGCCGCCACGGGCACGGTGGAGCTCAGCCCGTTGAGTCGGCTCGCGGGTTGGACCGCCCATCCGCAGCAGGTCCTGTTCCAGGCCGCGCTGACCTCCGCGACCGCCGGGCCGGCGGCGTTGCGGCTGGCCGTGCTCGATGACTACGACGGCGCCACCTGGACCTCCAGCACCCGCTACCTGCCGGCGGGCGCGAGTACCGCCGGCTGTCCCGAGACCACTGGTTCGGCCACCTCCGGATCGGGCCACGACGGCGCGCGGGTCGCTGGCGCCGCGTCCGCGCCGGTGACCCAGGAGCTGACCATCGCCGGACTGGGCGGTCAGCTCGTCCCGGTGCTGGCCGAGCCCAGGCAGTTCGTCGTGCTCCCGGGCACGCCCGATCCGGGCACGCCCACCACCGAGGGCGCGGTGACGGGCGGCTCCGCGGTCGCCGCGGGCCAGGTGACGCGGGGAGGATTCGCGGTGGCGGCCTGTGACGGCGTGCTGGTGCGGACCGAGCCGCTCACGGCTGGTACCCGGCTGCGGGTGCGGTCCTGGCCGCAGGCCGTGCCCACGGCGGGCCAGACGCTCACCCTGGCCGCCTCCACCACGCCCGCCGACGCCCGTGCGCGCGCACTGCCAGCCGGCGTGCCACCGGTCCTGCGCGGCCTGGCCACGATCGCCACCGCCGGTGGCACCTCGCCCTACCAGCGGGCCGCACTGCTGCGGCAGTACCTGCGGACGAACTTCGTGTTCGATCCGGCCGCCCCCGCGGGACACAGCCTCGCGCAGGTCACCCACTTCCTCGAGCAGACCAGGCGCGGGACCTCCGAGCAGTTCGCCACCGCGTTCGTGCTCGCCGCCCGCCTGCTTGGTCTACCCGCCCGGCTCGTCGTCGGTTTCAGCGTGCCCGGGGCGCAGAGCGCCGCCGCCCGCCCGGTCCGCGGCGCCGACGCCCTGGCCTGGGCCGAGATCCACTTCGCCGGCGCCGGCTGGATGCCCTTCTTCCCGACGCCGATGGCGGCCGACGCGCGTGGCGCCGTTGTCGCCGGCGCCACGCAGGGTGAGTCCACGGCGCAGGCCGAACTCGTCAACGCGGTGCTGGGCGCCACGGTGGACGTCCCCACCGGCCCACCGCGGCCCGACACCGGGACGGCGGCGCACCACCACCCGTCCGGGCCCTCGCCGGCCTGGTCCGACCGGGGGCGGGGCATCCGGGTGGCGGGGACGGCGACCCTGCTCGTGCTGACCGGCTATCTCGGCCTGGCCTTCGCGCTGCCTGGACTACGCCGCCGCCGGGCCCGGCGGCGCGGCACCGAACGGACGCGGATCGTCGCGGCCTGGCGTCACGCGCTGGATCTCCTGGCCCGATCGGGCCAGCCGATGCCGGCCGCCGCGAGTCCCGTCGAGGTGGTGGACGCCGCCAGCCAGACGGGTGAACCGGCCGGGACAGCGCTGCGCGGCCTGGCGGAGCTGGCCACCGTCGCCCTGTTCGGTGATCCAGGCGACGATCGGCGACGCACCGCGACCGGCCGTGGTGCCGCCGCCGAGGCCTGGCGGCTGGCCGACGCGCTGGACCAGGCACTGCGCGCATCGGTGCCACGCCGTCGCCGCATCGCCCAGCGGATCGCACCCGCCGCGGTGGCCGCCGAGATCCGTGCGGCCGCGGGCCGGCGCCGGGCCGGTTCCGAAGATCAGAACACACCCCGCCCGATAACGAATGGTTCTCAGTCGATTACATCGGGTATTGCAGCTCGGTAGGTGACCTGGGAGGAGCAGCCATGGTCCAGAGACCGAAGCGAACTGACGCACCCCTGGCCTGGCCGGGGCACACCCGGCCCGCCGGGGCGGATACGTCCAACGAGGAGATGGCCCGACAGGTGGCGAGCCAGACCTCGTCCGATCGGATGGCGGAGGAGGTCTTCCGGCGGGAGCACGACGGGGCGCTGACCGACAAGGAGGCGGCCAAGAGCGAGCTGCTGCATCGGTGACCAGCCGCGTCGGCGAACTGCGAGGCCGGCGAACCGCGAGGCCGGCGAACCGCGAGGCCGGCGAACCGCGGGGCCGGCGAGTTCCGGGGCCGGTGGGGTGTTCGTCCGGCGTGGCGGGCCGCGGTGCCGTATGCAGGAAGGCATGGGACTCGACGCAGAGCGGCCGTTCACCGATGCCGGCACCCCCGCGTCGGTCTGGCAGCAGTGGGAGCCGGGCTGGCCGGAGTTCGACCTGACCGACCCCCCGCCGCGGGTGGTGGTCGTCGCCCCCCATCCAGACGATGAGGTGCTCGGCGTCGGGGGGCTGCTCGTGCGGCTCAGTGAGCTGGGCGCGCGGATCACGGTGGTGGCGGTGACCGACGGGGACGGCTCGCATCCCGGCTCGCCCACCCTCTCGGCGCGCCAGCTCGCCCAGCACCGGATCGCCGAGCAGCACGCGGCCCTGACGGCGCTGGGCCTCGGGCAGGCGCCGGTGCACCGGGCGGAACTGCCGGACGGCCAGGTCACCGGGCACGAGGCCGCCCTGACCGCGTTCGTGGAGCCACTGCTGACCGCAGATACCTGGGTTCTCACCACCTGGCGCGGCGATCGACATCCCGATCACGAGGCGACGGGACGCGCGGCGGCGCTGGCCGCGCGGCGCGCCGGGGCCCGGCTGGTGGAGTACCCCGTCTGGACGTGGCACTGGGCGGTGCCGGCCGATCCGGCGGTGCCCTGGTCGCGGGCGAGGTCGGTGTCCCTGCCCGAACGGGTGGTGCGCGACCGTCGGCGGGCCGTCGACTGCTACCGCACCCAGATCGCCCCGCTGTCGGAGCATCCCGCCGACGCCGCCGTGCTTCCCCCGCCGTTTCTGGCGCGGTTGCTGCGGGCGAGCGAGACCGTCTTCGTCTGAGGGCACCGGCGGCAGTGGCAGCCGCAGCGGTAGCCGCGGTGGCGGTGGCGGGTGTGGGAGTTACGGAGACGGGTGGCCGCGGGTCGCCATCGCGGCTAGTCTTCGACGTACAAACTGCATACCGCTGCCGCTCACACCCGTGCGGGAGAGTCCCGGTCGCTCTGTGCCGGGACGCCGAAGGAGCAAGCTCTCCCCATAAACTCTCAGGCCCCCAACCGCCGGGTCAGGCAACTCTGGAAAGTGGACGTCCAGGCGTCCCGCCGACGGTGAAAGTCGCCCCCGACCTCGCGCGCCGCCCGTCAGGGCGAACTCGCGATCGAGGCGCGGCGAAGCTCTCAGGCCATATGACAGAGGGGGAGGCCCGTCGCGGCGCCGATGCGTCTCTGTCGGTTCTGCCTGACCTCCGGAGCGGCCTCTCATGCATGACGGCAGCGAGCAGAACGTCCCGCCGGTGGTGGTGCCACCCGGGTCCTATCCGCGTTTCGCCGATCGCCACATCGGCCCGGACCACAGCGCCCGTAAGGCGATGCTGGCCACGCTTGGTCACGACTCGCTGCGGTCCCTGACGGATGCGGCCGTGCCCGCGCTCATCGCCGACCGGTCCCTCGACCTTCCGCTTGCGCTCGACGAACCGGCCGTGCTGGCCGCGTTGCGGGCACTCGGTCGGGCGAACCGGCCGGTGCCCTCGATGATCGGCCTCGGCTTTCACCCGGCGGTGATGCCCGGCGTCATCCAGCGCAACGTGTTGGAGAACCCCGCCTGGTACACGGCCTACACGCCGTACCAGCCGGAGATCTCCCAGGGCCGGCTCGAGGCCCTGCTCAACTTCCAGACCATGATCACAGATCTGACCGGGTTGGCGGTGGCCGGCGCGTCGCTTTTGGACGAGCCCACGGCGGCGGCCGAGGCCATGCAGATCGCGTTGCGCCGGGCCAGGGGCGGGCGGCGGGTCTACCTCGTCGACGCCGACACCCTTCCGCAGACGATCGCGGTCGTGGCGACCCGCGCCGAGGCCCTGGGTGCCACCGTCCACCTCGTGGACCTCTCGGACGGCCCGTCCGGCGGCGACGGGCTTGCGGCGGTGCCGGCGGAGCTGCTCGACGCGGCGTTCGGGCTGCTGGTGTCCTACCCGGGGCCCAGCGGAGCGCTGCGTGAGCACCGGGAGGTGTTCGCGCGGGCCCGTGAGCGTGGCCTCCTCGTCACCGTCGCCGCCGATCTGCTGGCGCTCACCCTGCTGCGCTCACCCGGCGAACTCGGCGCGGACATCGCGGTCGGAAGCACCCAGCGGTTCGGTCTGCCGCTGTCGTTCGGCGGGCCGCACGCCGGTTACCTCGCCGTGCGTTCCGGCCTCGAACGCACGCTGCCCGGTCGGCTGGTCGGGGTGTCCATCGACGCGGCCGGTGACCCGGCCTACCGGCTCACCCTGCAGACCCGGGAACAGCACATTCGCCGGGAGAAGGCGACGAGCAACATCTGTACGGCCCAGGTGCTGCCCGCGGTGCTCGCCTCGATGTACGCGGTCTACCACGGCCCGCAGGGCCTGGCGGGGATCGCGCGGCGGGTCCACGGGCTCGCGGTGCGCCTCGCCGAGGGGCTGCGCGTCGGTGGAGTCACCCTCGGTGACTCGTCGTTCTTCGACACGGTCATCGCCGCGGCGCCGGGCCGTGCCGGCGAGGTGGTGGCCGCGGCGCTGGAACACGGGGTGAACATCCGTCTCGTCGATGACGACCACGTGGGCATCTCCTGCAACGAGACGACGGTGGAGGCGGATCTGCGGGCCGTCTGGGCCGCCTTCGGGGTGCCGCCGGCGGCGGCGGCCGAGGTGACGGCGCAGGCCGAACTGGACGGGCCGATCCCGACGACGACCGCGGTCGCGCTGCCCACGGAACTGGTGCGCACCGACAGGTACCTCGAGCATCCGGTGTTTCACGAGCACCGCTCCGAGACGGCGATGCTGCGCTATCTGCGCCGGCTGTCCGATCTCGATCTCGCCCTCGACCGCGGCATGATCCCGCTTGGTTCCTGCACGATGAAACTCAACGCCACGACCGAGATGGCCGCGGTCACCTGGCCGGAGTTCGCTGACATCCATCCGTATGCCCCGCTTGACCAGGCCGCCGGTTATCTCACCCTGATCCGCGATCTGGAGGAATGGCTCGCCCGGATCACCGGATATGCCGGTGTCTCGGTGCAGCCGAACGCCGGCAGTCAGGGCGAACTGGCCGGGCTGCTGGCCATCCGCGCCTATCACCGGGACCACACACCGGCCGGTGCGCCCGTGCGTGACGTGTGCCTGATCCCGTCGTCCGCCCATGGTACGAACGCGGCCAGCGCCGCGATGGCGGGAATGCGCGTCGTCGTCGTCGCGTGTGACGCTGACGGAAACGTCGATCTCGACGATCTCGCCCGCGCCGCCCGCACGCACACCGAGGTCCTGGCCGCGCTGATGGTCACCTATCCGTCGACGCATGGTGTGTACGAGGAGGGCATCGGTCAGGCCTGTGCCCTCGTGCACGAGGCGGGCGGTCTGGTCTACGTCGACGGGGCGAACCTGAACGCGCTGGTCGGTCTGGCCAAGCCCGGGCAGTTCGGTGCGGATGTCAGCCATCTGAACCTGCACAAGACCTTCTGTATTCCGCACGGCGGTGGCGGTCCGGGGGTCGGGCCGGTAGCCGTCGGCGAGAAACTGCTGCCGTATCTGCCGAACCATCCGCTGCGCGCCGAGGCCGGTCCGGCGACCGGGGTCGGCCCCATCTCCGGGTCGCCCTGGGGTTCCGCCGGCATCCTCATGATCCCGTGGGCGTATATCCAGATGATGGGGGCGGACGGTCTGCGGGAGGCCACCTCGGTGGCCGTGCTCAACGCCAACTACATCGCCCACCGGCTGCGCCCGCACTATCCCGTCCTCTACTCCGGACGGGGCGGCCTCGTGGCACACGAGTGCATTCTTGACCTGCGGCCGCTGACGCGCGCCACCGGCGTCACCGTGGACGACGTGGCGAAACGCCTCATCGACTACGGCTTTCACGCACCGACGATGTCCTTTCCGGTGGCCGGCACCCTGATGGTGGAGCCCACGGAAAGCGAGGACCTGGGCGAGATCGACCGCTTCTGCGATGCGATGACTGCCATCCGGGCGGAGGCGGACAAGGTCGGCGACGGCACCTGGCCGCTCGAGGACAATCCGCTGCGCAACGCGCCGCACACCGCGGCGATGGTGACCGCCGACGAGTGGGCGCATCCGTATCCGCGTTCGGTCGCCGCCTATCCGGTGGCCACGCTGCGTACCGGAAAGTACTGGCCACCGGTGCGGCGTATCGACGGGGCCTACGGCGACCGCAACCTGATGTGCACCTGCCCGCCGGTCGCCTCCTTCGCCGAACCGGTGGACGAGCCGGCGACGCTCGCGACCGTCGGCTGACACCCGACCGGTCGTCCCCGGGCGGTGGACGGAGGTCCCTGGGCCGACGCCCCCGCCGGGGATCGCCGTGCGGGCATGTCAGCCGCCCGCACGGCGATCCGCGCGCCAGCGGCCGCGCTCCGCCCCGGGCGTTGGCATGTAGCTGACCCACGGCGGGCCCTGTCCGGGTGGGGACGCAACGAGACCGGCGCACGTCCGTCCCGTCACTTGTTATTTTTTGCGTGATGCTGCGGTGCGTTAAAGTAGTGAATCCTCGCGGAAAGTAGCCGGCTTTGCGGCTCAGTGTCATTTCTGGTCGTTCTCGGCAGCTCTTCCCCAGCGTGAGGTATTGCTCGCCGGCTGGCGTTCCGTGGTCGAGGAACCGCCCTGCGGAAGGGCCTGCGGGCCCGTTGGGCCACCCTGCTGTTGACCACGGATGGACCGGCGCCAATAGTTGGACCCACCCGTCCGGTGGAAATCGGGGTCTGCTGCACTCGGGCGGGTCGTAGCTGGGACAACGGAAGGGCGGGGCCAATGGATCCGCGAATGGAGAAACAGCTTGCCGCACTCCGCCGTAAGGCGGTGGATCTGGGGCTCGGGCCGGCGCTGAAGCTGGTCCGAGACAATGTTGTGCCGACTGCGCGGCGTAACCGAAACGATGATCGACATCTGGCGTTGCTGATGTCGTTCGTACTCACCGAGACGTCGAACTGTATTGATGTGGGTGCGCACCGTGGCGATGTGCTGCGGACGATCCTGCGGCACGCGCCGCACGGAACCCATGTCGCCTACGAGCCGCTGCCGCACATGGCCGCCACTCTGCGGGCCGACTTTCCCACCGTCGACGTGCGTCAGGCCGCGCTGTCCGACACGCCGGGTGTGCTGCCCTTCACCTATGTGCGCAGCCGGCCGGCCTACAGCGGGCTGCGCGACCGGGTGCCGGACACCGAGGATGTCGAGCAGATCGAGGTCACCGTCGAGGTTCTCGACGACGTGCTGCCGGTGGACTACCACCCGACACTGATCAAGGTGGACGTCGAGGGCGCCGAATACGGCGTCTTCCGTGGTGCCACCAAGCTGATCGCAAACAGCCGCCCGCACCTGGTGTTCGAGTTCGGCGCCGGGGCTCGCGACTACGGGACGTCGGCGGACGACATGTATCTGCTGATCGACGGTGATCTCGGCCTTCGGATCTTCGACCTTGATGGCGAGGGCCCTTACACCCTGCCGAAGTTCCGGGACACGTTCGAGACGGGGCGGCACTTCAACTTCGTCGCGCACCCCTGAGCCGGCACGCCCGGGTGGGCACGCGCACCCACCCATGATGTGATGAAGATCACATAAGCTCCTTTCGTGTAGTGCTCCGCTCGTTCCCCCGCTTCGGGTCGCGCCGTGGCCGGTGCGCTTCCTGGGCGGGGGTGCGACCGGGACGGGGCAGGTCCGGGCGGGCCCATCCCGGCGATGCCGGCCTGGCATCGCCGGGTCGATGTGCGGGTACTTCTCTCCCACCCACCCAGACGGTCCTGACGCTGAGTGCCTGCTTGGATGCGAATAGTGCTGATTTCGCCGAATTCGCCGCTCGCGGACGGCGCGGCGTGATCGCCACCTGCCGGGACGGCAGCGGCGGATACCAGCCGGTAAATGGGGGGAGTGACGGATTCGGTCGCAACGCCGATACTTTGACGCTCCGGCACGTGTCATGTGTCGGAGCGGTCGTACCCGGGAGACCGTGAAGTCGATGCGGCGAACCCGGCGTACGGGAGGTACTGGAAACGGCCAGGTCACCGGAATCCAGGTGATGGTCGGACCGTAGCGGACGGAGGTGGCTAATCCACGGTCGGCGGCACGACCGGAAATTCCGCCAGGCTGTGTGATTCACCCCGCTGTCCACCGACGGATCCCCACCCCACCCGCTCCGCTGCCGGGCGATCCGTACCCCCACAAAGGTCACGAGAGAGGGGCGTCCGTGCGAACGCTCGAACCCACCGGCCTCGACCTCGACGCGATCGAGGCGGACAAGCTTGCCAAGGGCATCACCCTGAGCCTGCTGATCCCTGCCCGTGGCCCGGAGGCCGCCCGAACACTCGGCGATATCATCGCGCGGGATCGGCAGCACTGGATGCAGGAACGCCGGGTCCTGGACGAGATCGGCGTGGTCGTCGATCCCACCTCCGACGGCGATGAGCATGATCTGATGCGCATCGCGACCGAAGCCGGCGCGAGCTGGGTCGTGCGGGGAAACTCGGTGCTGCAGCGGCATGCCGGCCGCGAGGACACGACGACCGGCGGAAAGGCCGGGGCGATGCGCAGCCTGGCCTATCTCGCCTTCGGAAACCGGCTGATCTTTCACGACGCCGACCTGGAAAGTTACGATCCCGCGACGGTGGGGGTTCTCGCCGCGGCCACGACCGCCGGCAATGCCCCGCTGTTCGTGAACGGTAGTTCGCGACGGGTGACCGGTGACGGCCAGCCCGGCGGGCGCACGACCGAGATGCTGCGGTCGTTGCTGTCGAAACAGCTCGCCCGCTACGTGCCGTCGATCACCCGCACGCTCCAGCCACTGATCGGCGAGTTCGTCATCGACGCGGATGTCTTCGCCTCGCTGGCCTTCTCGCGCGGCTATGGGGTCGAAACATCCCTGAAGGTACTGGCCCTGGATCTGTTGGACTTCTCCGACAGCCTGCAGATCGAACTGCCGATCAAGTACCAGGTCGGCCAGCACTACCACGCGCTGGTAAAGCAGTTCCATGAGATCAGTTTCACAATCGATGTTCTTGAGGCCTACTTCCAGCGGCGTCGGGTCGACCCGCATGTGGCGATCTGGCAGATCGCCGACAACTACGACCTGTTGTTTCCGGGTCGTACCTACTCCCTGCACCGTCCGTCGGGTTACGACGACGCGGACTTCGTGCCGCGCATGGGGTTCTACCAGCCACTGGCGACCGCGCCGGCCTACCAGGCCCGGCTTCCCGAGATCAAGAGCTCTCGCCGACAGGCCCTGGACACCCTCGGCCGCCAGCTGCGGGCCTCCGCCTGACCCTGCTCGACGTGACCGGTCCGATCTCCCGAGTCAGACACTGACAGGGGGACGGACCGGTCATTGTGTGCACAAACGACCTTGACGTGGCGCACCGGTCGCGAACAGTGTCTCTCCCTGAGAGCCCGATCGAGGGAGGACACCGTGTTCGCGATCCTGGTGGCGTTGACCACGCGACGGACACGGCTGGTGCTCGCCGGCACGGCGGTCCTGGTGGTTCTCGGGGCGCTGCTGGGCAGCACCGCGTTCGGCAAGCTGCAGACCGGCGGGTTCGACGACCCCCGTTCGGATTCCAGCCGTGCCGTCGACGTCCTCGACGCGCACTTCCACGGACGGGCGAACGTGCTGCTGCTCGTCACCGCCCGGGTGGGCGAGGTCGACGACCCTCGGGTGGTCGCCGCCGGTCGGGCGGTCGCCGCGGACCTGGCCGCCCAGCCCGGCGCCCGCGACGTCGTGTCCTACTGGTCCGGCGCGGGCAGCGCGCTGCGCTCGCAGGACCGCCGTTCGGCCCTGGTGGTGGCCAGCGTCGCCGACGACGATGACGCGTCGGACGTGGTGAAGCGGTATGCCTCCCGGGCGTTCGACCCCCCCGAGGTGACCGTCGAGCCCGGGGGCGCGGCCGCGATCAACAACGACATCGGCGATCAGGTCTCCAGCGATCTCGCGGTGGCCGAGTCGATCGCCATCCCGATCACCCTGGTCCTGCTGGTCGTGGCGTTCGCCGGGGTGGTCGCGGCGCTGCTGCCGCTGGCCGTGGGTCTGCTCGGGATGGTGGGTGGCCTCGCGATCCTCGCGGTCATCGGTAGCGTCACCGATGTCTCGATCTTCGCGGTGAACCTGACCTCCGCGCTCGGCCTCGGCCTCGGCATCGACTACTCGCTGTTGATGGTCAGCCGATTCCGCGAGGAACTGGCCGCGGGTCATGACCGTGCGTCGGCGGTCTCGATCACCGTGCGCTCCGCCGGTCGAACCATCTTCTTCAGCGGCGCCACAGTGGTCGTGAGCCTGGTCGTGATGTTGCTGTTCCCGCCGTTCTTCCTGCGCTCCATGGCCTATGCCGGCATCTCGGTCACGGTGGTGGCGGTGCTCGCCGCGGTGGTCGTGCTGCCCGCGCTGCTCATGGTGCTGGGTGAGCGGGTGAACGCCTGGCACGTGGGTGGCCTGATCGGGCTGGTCCGTCGGCGCCGGCAGAAGGCACCCAAGGCCGCACCCGAGGCCGCGGAGTCGGCGTTCTGGCGGCGGGTGGCCTCGACCGTCATGGCCCACCCGGTCCTGACCGGACTACCGGTGATCGTGATCCTGCTCGTGCTCGCCGCCCCGTTCCTGCACGTCCAGTTCGGCACGCCGGACGACCGGGTGCTGCGGCCGGGAGCCGCCGCCAGCCGCACGGTCGGCGACGCGCTGCGCGAACGCTTCCCCGCTGACCTGTCCGGATCGATGGAGGTGGTCGTCCAGCAGGACGGGCGCGGCGCGCTCGATCCCGCCGCGCTGTCGGCCTACGCGAACACCCTGTCCCGGCTGCCTGACGTCGCCCGGGTGGACTACGCCCTCGGCACCGTCGTCCGTGGGAGCCAGACCGCACCCCCCAACGCGACCAGTGTGCGTTTCCGCGCCGCGGGTGACGACCTGTTGCAGGTGGTCCCCGCGGTGGACTACGCGTCCACCCAGGCCCGGGCGCTGGTCCATGCGACGCGTGCGCTGCCCGCGCCCAGCGGCAGCACCGTCCTGGTGGGGGGTGCGCCCGCCGTCCTCGTCGATGGCCGGTCGGCGATCGGTGATCGGCTGCCGCTGGCGCTCGGGCTCATCGCGCTGGCGACGTTCGTCCTGCTGTTCCTGTTCACCGGCAGTGTGCTGCTGCCGGTGAAGGCGATTCTGCTCAACGGACTGTGCACCTGCGCGGTGTTCGGCGCCGCGGTCTGGATCTTCAGTGACGGTCATCTGTCCGGCCTGCTCGACTTCACCCCGGGCCCGCTCGACACCTCCATGCCCGTGCTGCTGTTCTGTATCGCCTTCGGCCTGTCGATGGACTACGAGGTGTTCCTGCTGTCGCGGATCAAGGAGGTGCGTGACACCGGGGCGAGCAACGTCGAGGCGGTCGCCACCGGCCTCGCCCGGGTCGGCCGGATCGTCAGCACCGCCGCCGCCCTGCTCGCGGTCACCTTCGTCGCGTTCGCCACCTCCTCGGTGCGCTTCATCCAGATGTTCGGGGTCGGCACGGCGCTGGCCATCGTGCTTGACGCCACTCTCATCCGGGGGGTGCTGGTCCCGGCGTTCATGCGGGTCGCCGGCGGCGCGAACTGGTGGGCGCCCGGCCCGCTGCGGGTGCTGCACCGCCGGTTCGGACTACATGAGCACGTCGAGGACGTCCCCCAACCGGTGGCTGCGCCGCCGGCGCCCCGCGACAGCGCCACCGCCGACACCCCCGTCCGCTCGTCAGGCCCAGCCCACCAGCCCTGACCAGCCCGCCCTGACCTACCAGCCCTGACCCGCCCGTCAGTCCTGACCCGCCCGTTCGCTCGTCCGCTTGGGTGGTGCTCGGAGCGGTCCGTCCGGGCCGGGTCCGGAGCCGGCGGGGTCAGCTGCGCTCGAAGCCGCGCTGGCGCTCCCAGTCGGTGACGGTCCGCTCGTAGCCGGTCAGTTCGACCTCGCCCGCATGGGCCAGGTGGGCGACGACCCGTTCGCCGAAGGCCGCCCGGGCGACGGGGCTGGACCGCCACCGGTCGACGGCGGCGCGCAGCGTCGTCGGCAGCGGAGGCAGGCCGGGCATCGTGAACGCGTTACCGACCCGTCCGGGCTCCAGTTCCAGCCCGTGGCGAACTCCGTACAGGCCGGCGGCGAGGATGCCTGCGACGGCCAGGTACGGGTTCGCGTCCCCACCGGGCACCCGGTGCTCGATGCGCAGGCCTGCCCCGGCACCGACCACCCGCACCGCGCAGGTCCGGTTGTCCCGGCCCCAGCTGATCCCGGTCGGGGCGAACGCCCCGGGAGCGAGCCGCTTGTAGGAGTTGACGTTCGGCGCGAACAGCAGCGTGAAGTCGGCCAGGCAGGCCAGCTGCCCCGCCACGAAGGAGCACATCAGGGGCGACATGCCGACGGTGTCCGTGCGGGCGGGCCGTCCCGGTCGGTGAGGAGGCCGCCCGGTCCCAGCACCGGCTCCGGCCCCGTCACCGGGTGCGTCGTGCTGGTCGGGGGCGGCCGTGTTCTGGTCGGGGGTGGCCGCGAAGACGGGTTCCGCGCTGGTGGCGTCGCGCAGGGACAGGTGGATGTGGCAGGAGTTGCCCTCGCCCTGGTCGTACTTCGCCATGAAGGTCAACGCCTGCCCGCCGGCCGCGGCGATCCGCTTCGCGGTGATCTTGTACAGGGCGTGGATGTCGCAGGCCGCCAGCGCCTCGGCGTACCGGAACACGATCTCGTACTGGCCCGGATGGACCTCCCCCCGGGCCGATTCCACCGCGATGCCGGCCTCGCGCATCGCCAGCCGGATGCGCCGGGTCAGATCGTCCAGCCCCTCCGTGCCGAACAGGGCGTAGTCGATGTTGTAGCGGCTGGCCGGGGTGAGTCCGGCCCACGAACGTCGGGCCGCGCGGTCGTAGGACTCGCGGAAGGCCAGAAACTCCAGTTCGGTGCCGACCAGGGCCTGCTGGCCCGCCTCGCGCAGCACGTCGAGCTGACGGCGAAGG
Organism: Frankia umida; assembly: GCF_023242945.1. Lineage (NCBI taxonomy): Bacteria > Bacillati > Actinomycetota > Actinomycetes > Frankiales > Frankiaceae > Frankia > Frankia umida. The sequence continues at coordinate 47,829 of NZ_JALKFT010000001.1, read as the reverse complement.
ATGGCCCGGGGAGAGACATCCACCACCGTCCCGTCGGGCCAGTAGGCGTCCGCGAGGACCACCCCGCACGAGCGGCGCCACGGTGCCCGGCGAAGACTCGTCAGATCGGGACGCAGCCGCAGGTCCCCGAAACCACCGTGCCAGGGGGTGTGCGGAAAGCCGTCGTCGGTCCGCATGTCGACGTCGACGGCGTGCAGGTAGGTGCAGGCCCCGAGCCCCTGGGGGAGCACCTCGTCGGCGAAGTGCTCCGGGGACACCGCGCTGCCGACCAGCCGGCCCTGCAGGTCGACGGTGGCCACGACCATCTCGTCGATCGGGTCGTCACCGTGCGTCAGTTCGTGCAGCGTCTGGGTTCCTCGACGGTCGGTCGCCTCTGCGGGTGCGGCGGCCGGGGGGGTGAGCTCCTGCCCCGACCGGGCGGGTGGAATCGGCGCCGGCAACGACGTCATGTGCTCTCCGTTCGTCCCGTCCGTCTGGGCGGCGCCGGTGGGATGGGGCGGCCGGGCACACTGGCCACCGGATTGGCGACGGTACCCCGCATCAGGTCGAACCCGCCGTCACGTGCGGGTCGGTCGTGGAACCCGGCACCGGCGAACTGCTCTCGGTTCAGACAGACCCGGTCGAATCGGGGGATGAGCAGGTCGACCTCGCCGAAGCGGGCGGCGAGCTCGGGGAAACGGGCGTGGTAGTCGTCCATCGTCGCGCGGACCAGCCCCCAGAACTCCTCCTCGTCGACCTCGAGATGATCGGCGACGAGGACCGAGAAGTAGCGGAAGTGCCCGGCGAAGACGGCGGAGAGCACCGCATGTGCGAGCTCGCGGCCGGGCCAGCGACGGCAGTGCTCGTCCACCGCCGCCGGCAGCGGCCCACGCTCGGGGAAGTGGCCGTCGACCAGTTCGACGTCCGCCCCGAAATCCTTGATCGCGATGCGCCGGGGGATCTGCTCGGCGTCGAAGACACACAGCACGTTCTCGCCATGTGGGGTGAACGCGACGCCGTAGCGGTACAGGAAGTGCAGCAGGCCGGGGAGCAGCGCGGTGAACAGCGCCCGTAGCCAGACCCGGGGTTCCTGGCCCGATCGGGCCACGAGTTCGGCGAGCAGCGATCTCCCGTCCGAGCCGATCATGAGCAGCGCCGCGAGGCTGCGGGCCCGCTCCCCCTCGGCCAGGTAGGCGTCCACCGGCTCCCGCCAGATCACCCCGAGCAGTTCGTGCAGGCGATACGGCGCCGCGGGCAGGGCCTCGTAGGCGCTGTGGCTGACGGCGGCCCCGGCGACCTCGGGCAGCGGCTGGAGACCGCTGACCTCACGCAGGAACGGGTCGGCGGCGCACAGCGCGAGCAGCCAGCGGGACACCGGCGGCCCGGCGAGGGCATCGGCGGCCGACATCCCACGCCAGACCAGCGTGTTGCGGATCATCAGGGCGAGTTTGACGTTGCGCCGCCTCGGCCGGTCGACGTTGGCCAGGGTGCGCACCGCCTGCATCGGGACATAGCGGTCCGGCGCCTCGCCCAGATGGACCAGGCGTCCCGTGGCCAGTTCTGCCGCGAACAGCGCGACGACCACGTTCTCCCACTGCCAGGGATGCACCGGAAGCCACACGTACACCGGACCGGCCGGATCAGCGGTGGCGGCGGGCCGTGCGCTGCCCGAGGACGCCAGTTCGGCCAGGGTCGCCCTGAGCACCTCGGCGAACCGCAGCCGGACCGGCTCGTCGAGTTCCTGTGCCAGGAACCCGACCTGGCTCGGCTGACCGGAGAGTTCGGACCAGACAGCCAGGTCCGGATGGGCGGCGACCCACACCAGCCGGAAGGGACGATGGCTTTCGGGGCTGTAGCGCTCCACCGCCGCGGCGAAGCCGATGCGCCCCTTGTTCGCGACCAGGCAGGGGTGGCCGCTCTGAGATCCCTCGAGGTCGGTGAGGGACAGGTCCGCGAGCCGCGCCGCGGGCCGTGCGCCGGCCAGGAGCCGCGCATCGGCGGCCTGGGTCGCGAGCAGGTCCCGGATGACGTCGGCGAGGACGGGATCGGACCAGCCGAGCAGGGACTGCGCCTCCCGCAGGAACATCACCGGATCGTCCGCGGCCTGGTCCGCGCCGGCGGTGGGAGTCCGCGCCACGCTGGCGGGTTCGATCCACCATGAACCGAACGTGCCGCGCCGGGCCTGGAAGCGGTAGTCGGCGTGGGCGGTCGGCACCCGGTAGGCATGCACCGGACCCCGCCCGATCGCGGCATCCGCCGGTCGGATGTCCGGGGGGCTCGTCACCCGGCCCGACCGGCCGGCCGCTGGCCCGATCTCCGGTTCGGTCAGGGGGGTGATCAGCTCCTCGTAGGCCAGCTCGGCGAGAAGTCGGACCAGCAGGGCCCGACCGGCCTGCCGCCAGCGCGCGGCGGTCTCGCCCGCGGACGTCCGGGGATCCTCGACCAGGCCCGTCACGGTCGTACCCGGTCGAGGATCCCCGGATCGGGCCGGGTGGCACCTGGGACGTCGGCGGTCCGGACGCTGGCCGCGGTGTCGGTGTCGGTGTCGGTGGCAGAGCCGGTGTCGGTGTTGGTGGCCGCGGGCGGTGGCGCGGGCGGCGGGGCGCCGAAGGTGGTGAACGCGTTGGGCGGCGGGAGCCGGTGGGCGCGCCCACCGGTCAGGTCGTCGAGGATCACGGCGGATCGCCACGCACCGAGACCCAGATCGGGGGCGCCGACCCCATGGGTGTGCAGCTCGGCGTTCTGGACGTAGATGCGTCCGGTGACCTCGGAGGTGGTCGCCACGCGATAGCGGTCGTCGACCACGAAACGTCCGCTGGCATCAAGCTCGAGCAGGCCCGCGATCGGACCCAGCAGGCTGGGGCGACGGGCGGCGTACCCGGTGGCCAGCACGACGGCGTCCGCGGCCAGCGCGAAGGGGACGTCCTGCTCCCGATGGCGGCAGGCGAGGGTGATCTCGTCGTGCTCGTGGCACTGGCTCGCCGTCTCGACCGTGACACCCGGCAGCAGCGTGGCGCCAGGCTCGCCTCCGTCGATGGTGCGCTCGTAGAGCAGGTCGTAGATCTGCGCGATCGTGTCCGTGTCGATCGCCCTGTGCAGCTGCCACTGCGCCGGCACGAGGGCGTCCTTGCGGTGCTGGGCCAGACCATGGAAGTAGCGCACGTGGTCGGGGGTGAACTGTTCGAGTCCGAGCTTGGAGTACTCCATCGGGGCGAAGGCGGGGGTGCGGGTCACCCAGGTCAGATGGCGGCCCGCCGGCGCGGGGCCACGCAGCAGGTCGGCGACGATCTCCGCCCCCGACTGGCCCGATCCGACCACGGTGATCCTGGGCCGGTCGGCCAGTTCCGCCCGGCGCTGCCGGTAGTGCGCGCTGTGGAAGGCCCGATCGGGGGAGACACCGGTGAAGGCGGCCGGAACGGCCGGTTCGGTGCCGATGCCGAGGACCAGATTCCGGGCGTGGATCACCCGAGCGGACCAGGCCCTGGTCGGTTCGGGGGACGCGTCCCCACTCTGGCGGGAACCGCTGCGGCGCAGCGCGACCCGGAACAGGCCGGCGGTGGCGTCCCAGTGGACGGCCTCGGCCCGGACACCGAAGTGCGTCGAGGGCAGACCGCGGGCGACCCAGCGGCAGTAGGCGTCGTACTCCCGCCGCGGAATGTGGAAGCGCTCGTAGAAGTAGAAGCGAAACAGCCGGTCGTGGGCCCGCAGATAGGACAGGAACGACCACCGGCTGGTCGGATCGATGAGTGTGACCAGATCGGCCAGGAACGGCACCTGCAACGTGGTGCCGTCCAGCAGCAGCCCCGGATGCCAGCTGAAGGCCGGCGCCTGGTCGACAAAAACGGACCGCACGGCGGGCAGGCCGTCGGCGAGCGCGGCCAGCGACAGGTTGAACGGACCGAGCCCGATCCCGACGACGTCGTAGACGGTGTCCTGCGGCCGGGACGGACCGGCCCCGGCCGGCTCGCTGGCCGGCACGCTCCGGTCACCGCCGGTGGTCGCAACGGGGGATCTCACGGGGTGCCCTCCAACAGCGGATTCGGAATCTGCACGTAGACCGACTGGGTGGCCACCGGCCCGATCAGTTCGTCACGTCCGTCGACCAGGGTCAGCAGATTGCCCTTGCTGGGCAACGTGGTGGCGCCGAGCAGAGTCGACAGCAGCCGGCGACGAGCTCGCGGCGGGCGGTGGTCAGCCTGGCCCGTGCGGGCGGTGCGGTCCAGCCGCGTGAGCAGCGCGCGGACCCGGCCAAGGAGGCGGTGTTCGTCGGCGACACCGGCCGCTCCCAGCGCGCCGACGACCGCGAACACGTTGTTCACGAACAGGTAGTAGATGATCCGATCGATGATCAGCGTGTCCGGGAACACCACGTCGAGCCCGGTGGCGAAGCCCGGGAGCAGACGGCGCGTGGCCTCGACGGCCGACTCGCCGATGTAGTAGCCCTGGCTGTCGCGGTACCAGCCGGCCACCGGCCAGCCATCGTCGTCCAGGCTGACCAGGGTGTTCTGCAGATGTGCCTCGATCCCGACCCCGTGGTGCAGGTAGAGGTCCAGCACGGGGGTCACCAGGACGGCCAGGTACCGGTCGAACCACGCCTCGGCGAGGCTCCCGAGCGACTCGGCGTGGCGGGCGTGGCGGGCGATCAGCAGCGCGGGAAGCATCGCGGCGCGGGCCCGGCCGAGGCCGTCCACCGCCCGATCGGGCCGGATGGTGAGCAGGGCGGACAGGCACACCGCCCGATCGGCGGGCCCGAACGGATTGGTCCGCAGGGCCGTCTCCAGGCCCGGTGCGTCGACGGCGACCCAGTGCGGCTCCCCGATCAGGTGGAAGGCGGGATGCCGGGCGGCGAGGGCGGCGCCGAGCCCGGCGTCGACCAGCCGGGTGATCGTCTCGGCCAGGCGCAGCTCGTCACGCAGCAGGACCCGCCGGGAGTTGGTGATGCGCAGGCCCAATGACAGTTTCAGCATCACCGCGCGGTCCGGCCGCCAGACCGACCGCACCGAGGTGGTGGCGTGCCAGGCGGCACCGGCGACGCCGAGGTCGACCAGCCGGCCGTCCGCGAGCAGCGACCCGACCGGCCCGGCCGGGTCGGAAAGCAGCTCCCGGGCCTGCCAGGGGTGCGCCGGGATCGGCACGAACCCAGCCGGCGATGGGCCGCCGTCGTACAGGTCGGTGAGCAGTCGGATCAGGTCCGTGTGGGGGGTGGCACCGGACATGGCCAGAACGGTGGGGTGCGCGGCGAACCAGTGCAGGGCGAACGAGCCCCCCCGTTCGGGGGAGTAGCGGGCGATCGCCTCATCGGAGGCGCCGTGGCGGCTCTGCGCCGCCGGGTGGAACGGATGTCCGGTGAGTGAGGCCTGCTCCGCGACCAGAAAGGGCGCCTGGCGGACTGGCAGGGCCGACGCCGGGTGCGGGGATGCGCGGCGGGCCTGGAGATGGCCGGCGATCCGGGCGGTCGCCTCGGTGATGCGTTGCAGGGCGGTCAGGCTCGCCGTCGACGGGCCCCGCTCGCCGGTGATCTCCTCGACGATCAGCGCCGCGAGCAGGCCGGCGCTGATCGGTCCGGCGGAGGTCCCGTCCGCACCGACCAGTTCGGGCTGGTCGAAGCGGTGCCAGCCGGTCGGTGAGCGATAGGTCAGTCGAAGGCGCACGCGCAGCCCCGATGCCAGCAGCGGCACCCAGACGGTGTCCGAGTCGGTCCTGGCCGCTGGCAGGAGATCGCTTTCCCGCAGCCAGCAGCGCAGCAGGGTCTCAGCGGTGATGTCGGCGGCGACGACAGCCACGCTCGGCTGCCCACCGAGCGCGCCATCCGCACCCGCGCCATCCGCACCCGCGCCCGCGTCCGCTCCGGCCTGGTGGCTCACGGCGCGGTTCCCCTGGGGGGCGGCTCCTCGTCCGTGGCCTGGCCCGGTTGGGCCAGCAGATCACCGGTGGTGGCGATCAGGCGCAGCAGCGCCGTCACATCCGCCTGGGTGGCAGCCGGGTTGAGCAGGGTGAGCTTGAGCTGGACCGATCGTTGCGGCCCGGTCCGGGTGCGGCCGATGACGGCCCGACCGTCATGGAGCAGCCGGCGCCGGATCCGCGCGTTCACCTCGTCCGGATCGCCTGGGCCGGTTGGGCGGTAGCGAAAGACGACGGTGCTCAGTGTGACGGGGAAGGCGAGTTCCAGCCGCGGATCGGCGGCCACCTGCCGCTGCGCGTGCAGCGCGAGCTCGTGGCAGGCGTCCACCCGGCTGCCCAGACCGCGACGGCCGAACGCGCGCAGGGTCACGGCGATCGGGAAGCTGTCGGGTCGCCGGGTGGTGCGCAGTGAACGGTCGAGCAGGCTCGGGTAGCCCGCCGCCTCGTCGTCGTCCGCCCGCAGGTAGTCCGCGTGGGCGGCCCGCAGGCTGGGCCAGCCGTCCGGACGGGGGGTGAGGAACACCCCGGCCGGCGCCGGCTGCCACCCCCACTTGTGCAGGTCCAGTGCGACCGAGTCGGCCTCGGTGAGGCCGGTCAGCAGCCCGGCCAGACGCGTGGAGAACAACGCCCCGCCGCCGTAGGCCGCGTCGACGTGCAGCCAGCCGCGGGTGGTGGGATCGACGGGGGGCGCGTCCGGGCGATGCGCTGCCGCCGGCCCGCCGGTGCCCCAGGGCCTACGGCGGTGCTCCGCGAGCGCCGCCGCGATCTGGGGCAGGGGGTCGATCGCGCCAGCGTCGGTGGTGCCGGCCGTGGCGACCACCACGGCCGGTCCCTCGTGCTCGGCCAGCGCCTGACGCAACAGGTCGACCCGCATCCGGTCGTGCTCGTCGGTGGGAATCTCGACGACCCCCGGGTCGGGCAGGCCGAGCACGGCGGCGGCCCGGTCCACCGACAGGTGCGCGGCACTCGAGCGGAACACCCGCGGCGCACGTCGGTCGTGGTGCGCCGCGCGGCCCAGGGCCGCGTCCCGGGCCAGCAGCAGGCCCAGCAGGTTGGACTCGCTGCCGCCGGTGGTGATCGTGCCGGTGGCCCGCCGGGGATCGAAGCCGACCAGCGTCGCGAGGGCGGCGACGACCTCGGTCTCCACCGTCGTCGCCGCCGGCGCCTGATCCCAGGAGTCCAGGGAGGGATTGAGCGCGCTGACCGCGAGGTCCGCGGCCACCGCCACCGGCAGCGGTGGGCAGTGCAGATGGGCGGCGCACCAGGGATCAGCCGGTGCCACGCTGCCCGCGGCAAGCGCGGTGACCAGGTCGGTCAACGCCGCCGCGGCGCCGATCCCGTCCGCGGTCAACAGCCCGGACGGCTCCGTCGGCTCCGTCGGTTCCGTCGGTTCCGTCGGTTCCGTCGGTTCCGTCGGGTCGCTGGCCCCCTCGGGGGAGGCGCCCAGCGCCGCGAGGATGTCGGCCCGCACCCGCGCGGGCCCACCGGCGGGCAGTGGGCCGCCCCGTCGGCGTTGCCCGTCGTCCAGCGCGGCCAGACACAGAGTGACGAGTTCGGCGAGTACCAGCGGGGGCCCGGCTGGACTACTCATGTGGCCTCGCGGCCGGTGTCCGGTCTCTCCCGTGATCCGCAGCCGGCGTGCAGGCGCCGCCCCGGGCCCGATCCGGGCAGACCGGGCGGGCCGGGGGCGGCCGGTGTGGCCGGCGTCGAGCCGAGTCGGCGCACCGCGGCGTCGACCGCGTCGGCCAGCATGGCCAGGGCCCGTTCGATCTGCGCCTCGGTGATGATCAGGGGTGGTAGCAGGCGGATCACCGCCGAGTGCCGGCCGCCGAGCTCGATGATCAGGCCTCGGTGCAGGCTCTCCGCCCGGATCAGGGCGGCCAGCCGAGGGTCGGCCGGATACGCGCCGGCGCTGTCCGGTTCGCCGCTCGGGTCGACGATCTCGGCGCCGAGCATGAGCCCGCGGCCACGCACATGGCCGATCTGCGGGCGCCCATGGGAGATCTCGGCGAGCCCGGCCAGCATCCGCGCACCGAGGCGCGCGCAGCGGTCGTCCAGCCCGTCGAGCCGGACCCGACGCAGGGTGGCGCGCCCCGCGGCCATGGCGAGCTGGTTACCGCGGAAGGTGCCGGTGTGCGCCCCGGGCAGCCAGACATCCAGCTCCGCCCGGTAGGCGATCACCGCGAGGGGCTGCCCGCCGCCGATCGCCTTGGACATCACCAGGATGTCGGGGGTGATCCCGCTGTGTTCGACAGCCCAGAACCGGCCCGTTCGGGCCACTCCGGTCTGCACCTCGTCGACGATCATCGGGATGCCGCGCCGCCGGGTGATCTCGCGGACCGCCGTGAGCCACTCGTCCGGTGCCGGTACCACCCCCCCTTCGCCCTGGACGGGTTCGACGACCAGGGCGGCCGGACTGGTGACCCCCCCGAGCGGGTCATCCAGCAGTCGTTCGATGTAGCTGATGGACAGCTGGGCACCGCCCGGACCGGCGTTGCGATCACTGGCCTCGCCCACCCCGAACGGGCAGCGGTAGGGGTGCGGGAACGGCAGGCGGACCACCGACCCCGACGCGGGCAGCGGATTCTTCACCGCGACGTTGCCCGTGACCGCGAGGGCCCCCGCGGTCATGCCGTGGTAGCCGCCGGTGAAGGCCAGCAGGGTCTGGTTGCCGGTCGCGGTCTGGGCGAGCTTGATCGCCGCTTCCACCGCGTCGGAGCCGCTCGGGCCGCAGAAGTGCAGCTTCGCGTCCGGACCAAGGCCCGCCGGCAGGCTGGCCCGCAACTCCTCGACGAAGGCGTCCTTCTCCGGGGTGGCCAGGTCCAGGGTGTGCAGGGGGGCGCCGCTGGCGAGCGTCTCGCTGATCGCCTGGATGACATCCGGATGGTTGTGACCCAGAGCCAGCGTGCCGGCGCCGGACAGGCAGTCCAGATAGCGCCGCCCGTCCGCGCCATGGATGATCGCGCCTTCCGCCCGGACCGGGACGATCGGGAGGGTGCGTGCATAGGTGCGAGCAGCGGACTCTCGGCTGCGCTGGCGCGTAAGGATCGCGGCCGCATCGACCGCCGGAACGGAAGAACCGGCATTTGTGCCGCTGTGAGCGGAAATCGTCAAGGGGGCGACTCCCTTTTGAGCGGACCTGTTTGAGGGAAGCCTAACCTAACTTATCGGAGAATGGTGTGACGCGCGCCGGCAACGGCAGGTTCGGTCGTGCCTGGCGCGGCCACCGCCGGGCGGCGATCAGCCCATAGTCCGCCTGCATACCCCGCATCGTCGCGCAAACGCTCCATGAGGTGGTGGAGCACGCCGCCGGCCGGGAAGTGTGCGGTCAGTCTCATGCGTGTGGGTGGTCACCGGGGGCGGACACACCGAATCCGTCGGTGTTGGGCGTGTGATCGAGTTGCGGCCGCAATCTGACAGTGGTGATGCGCGGATGCGGTGATCCGGTGGGACCACTCCGGGTGCCCGCGGTGACCAATCCGTGCGGATTGGCGGGAAGCGATGTTCGTTCGCGCGCTGTTTCAGCGTATCGCCCCGATGGATGGTCCGCAGGGGGCAAGCTGCGGCCCAGACCCGGGACCCATCGGTTGTCGTGCGACGCGAAGCCCACCGGACACGGTCCCGAGCCGCGGAGAGGAGCGCACGGATGGAACTGCCGCCGTCGGCCGCCGGACTGCCCGCCCTGGCGGCGCACAGCCTGCCCAGCACGGTGCTGGACGCGGTGCGCCAGGGCCGGGCCGGCACGGCTGCCAGCAGTGCCTATCTGTATGATCCGGCGGTCGCGGCCGGTAATGCCGCGGCCCTGCGGGAGTGCCTGCCGGACTGGGCCGAGATCTGCTACGCGATCAAGGCGAACGGATTTCCGCCGGTTCTCGACGCCCTGCTGGCCGGCCCGCGGCGGGCCGAACCGGCCACGTCGGGTCAGCCGGGCCTGGGAATCCACGGTTTCGAGGTCTCGTCGACCAGCGAGGTGCGCCACGCCCTGGCGGCCTTCGACCGGGCGGCCGCTGAGCGTGCGGCCGTCGACCGGGTGGGATCGAGGCGACCCGGGGTGGCCTCCAGCCGGCGGCGACTGGTCAGTTCGGGCCCGGCCAAGTCGGCCGCCCTGCTGACCGCGCTGGCCGAGCTACCGGATGCGGCCCAGCACGTGGACGCCGTGATCAACGTGGAGAGCGCGGGTGAGCTGCGCCGGCTGGAGGACCTCGCGGCCCGCCTCGGCCGGCGGGTCACGGTGGCGCTGCGGGTCAATCCCCGGCAGGTGCACCTCACCGGGTCGCTGCGGATGGGCGGACGGCCGAGCGCGTTCGGCATCCCGGAACCGGAGGTGCCCGCCGTGCTCGAACTGGCGGGGCGCCTGCCCCATCTGGACGTGGCCGGCTTCCACGTCCACGCGGTGGCCGCGAACCTCGATGCGCTGGCCCACCTGGACTATGTCCGCTGGTGCCTCGACTTCGCCATCCGCACGGCCCGGACCGCCCGGATGGAGCTGCGTGTGGTCGACGTGGGGGGTGGCTTCGGGGTGCCGTTCGAGCCCGATCGCCGGGACGAACGCCCCTTCGCCCTGGCCCGGTTCGGGGAGGGGCTGGACCGCCTGAGGATCCCCGCCGACGTGCGTGTGATCTTCGAGCCGGGCCGGCTGCTCGTCGCCGACTGCGGCTGGTACACCGCCGAGGTGATCGATGTGAAGCACTCCTACGGCACCGACTTCGTCGTGCTGCGCGGTGGCATCCACCACTTCGCGCTGCCGATCTCCTGGGAGATCGTGCACAACTTCGCCGTGGTGCGCCGCGGCGGCACCGCGGCGGCGCCGGTGCCGTCGGCGCCGCGTGCGGTGACCGTGGTCGGGGAGCTGTGCACCCCGGAGGACACGCTGGCCCGCGACATCACGGTCGACTCGGTGCGTCCCGGTGACGTCGTCGTCTTCCCGATGGCCGGCGCCTACGGATACGAGTTCGCCCTCACCGAGTTCCTGGGGCATGCCCGACCCCGCCGGGTCGTCCTCGCGCTCGCACCGGCGGACGAGACGAGCGGGGACGACCCGGGCGGGGACACGGCGATCAGAGCACCAGGTTCACGACCCGCGGCACCCGAATGATCATCTTGCGGACCTCGGCGCCGGCCAGCAGCCCGCGGATCTTCGGCGCGTCGAGGGCGAGGTCACGCAGTTCGTCCTCGGTCACCGCCGTCGGCACCTCGATCCGGTCCCGGACCTTTCCGTTGACCTGAATGACACAGGTCACGGTCTCCTCGACGAGCAGCGTCGGATCGAACGAGGGCCAGCCGGCGTCGGTGACCGACGGCTGGTTCCCCAGCAGCGACCAGGCCTCCTCGGCGGTGAACGGCGCGACGACGGACAGCATCCGCACGAGCGAGGACGCTCCCTCGCGCACGGCGGCATCCGGGGTCGCACGTGCGTCGTGGGCCTTCTTCACCGCCGTCGTCAGTTCCATCAGCCGGGCGATCGCCACGTTGATCCGCTTGCCCTCCATCGCCTGCGTCACCGCGGCGATCAGCGCATGCACCTGCTTGCGGACCGCCGGATCACCGGTGTCCGCCCCGCCGCCCGCGGCAGCTTCCGGGGCGGAACCATCCGTGGTGGGCTTACCTATGTCGTGCACGAGCCGCAGCACCCGGTTGAGCCATTTGGTGGAGCCGCCCGGGGACACATCGGCCCAGTCGATGTCCTCCTCGGGGGGGCTCGCGAACAGCATGGTGATCCGGACCGCGTCCGGCCCGTACTGGGCGAGCTGGTCCTGCAGGTTGACCAGGTTCCCCAGACTCTTGCTCATCGCCTTGCCGTTCATGATGACCTGACCCTGGTTGGTCAGGCGGGTGAACGGCTCGGTGAACGGCAGATAACCCAGGTCGTGCAGCACCTTGGTCATGAAACGGGCGTAGAAGAGATGGCCGGTGGCATGTTCCTTGCCGCCGACGTACTCGTCCACCGGCAGCCAGGCGCGGACCCCGGCCGGGTCGAACGGGCCGTCGGTGTAGGTCGGGTTCGGGAAACGCAGGAAATACCAGGACGAGTCGACGAACGTGTCCATCGTGTCGGTGTCCCGCGTGGCCGGCGCGCCACAGGTGGGGCAGGTGACCTTCAGCCACTGCGTCGCGGACTGCAACGGCGAACTGCCGTCCTGGGAACGCAGCTCATAGCCGGTGGTCGGCAGCCGGACCGGCAGCTGGTCATCGGGCACCGGAACCTCACCGCAGGATTCGCAGTGAATGATCGGAATGGGGGTGCCCCAGTAACGCTGCCGGGAGATGAGCCAGTCGCGCACGCGGAACGTCACCGCGGCGGTGCCCGCGCCGCGGGCCTCGAGATCCGCGATGACCGCGGCCTTCGCCGCCGGCACGGTCAGCCCGTCCAGCGGACCGGAGTTCACCAGCCGACCATCGCCCGAGGTCGCGACGCCGGTCGTGGCCGGGTCCGGCTCGTCGGTGGCGACGACGACCCGCACGGGCAGCCCGAGCGTCCGCGCGAAGTTGAGGTCACGCTGGTCGTGCGCGGGTACCGCCATCACGGCGCCGGTGCCGTACTCGGCCAGCACGTAGTCGGACGCGTAGATCGGCACCGCGTCGCCGGTCAGCGGGTTGCGGGCCGTCCGGCCGAGGGAGACACCGGTCATCGGCCGGTCTGTGGCCAGCCGCTCCAGCTCCGGTGTGGCGCGGGTGCGTGCCTGGTAGTCGGCGAGCGTGGCGGCCTGCTCCGGCGCGCACAGCTCGTCGGCCAGCGGTGAGTCCGCGGCCACGACGAAGAACGTCGCCCCGTACAACGTGTCAGGACGTGTGCTGAAGACCCGGACGGGCTCGGCGCGGCCGTCGACGGCGAAGTCGATGTGGGCGCCGACCGAACGGCCGATCCAGTTCCGCTGCATCGCCAGGACGTCGTCCGGCCAGTTGCCGGCGAGCTGGGCCATGTCGTCCAACAGGCGCTGGGCGTAGTCGGAGATGCGGAAGAACCACTGGGTGAGTTTCCGCTTGATGACCTCGGTACCGCACCGCTCACATTTACCCTGGATGACCTGCTCGTTGGCGAGCACGGTCTTGTCCGTCGGGCACCAGTTCACCGGGGCCGCCTTGCGATAGGCGAGGCCCTTCTCGAACATCCGCAGGAAAATCCACTGGTTCCAGCGGTAGTACTCGGGGTCGGAGGTGTGCAGCCGGGTGCGCCAGTCGAAGGAAATGCCGAGCCGCTTGAACGACTCCGCCTGCACCTCGATGTTCTGGTACGTCCACTCGGCCGGATCCAGGTTGCGGCGCAGCGCCGCGTTCTCCGCGGGAAGGCCGAACGAGTCCCAGCCGATGGGATGGACAACGGCGCCGCCGCGCAGACGCTCGAACCGGGCGATCGCGTCGCTGATGCTGTACACCTCGGCGTGGCCCATGTGCAGGTCCCCGGAAGGATAGGGGAACATGCTCACGACATAACGCCGCCGCTTGTCGTCGTCCGCGGGCAGAAGGTCGGCCACCTCGAAGGAGTGCCGATCCTGCCAGAGCTTGAGCGTGGCCTCGTTGTCCACGGACGGTTCGAAGACGTCGGTGGTGTCGTTCTGCGCCATGTAACAGTCCTTGTCGGGGGAGTCGGCCGCACCGACCCGCACGTCCAGCCGTTGTTGAGGTGATTGGTCGACAGTTATAATTCCGCTGACATGGCTTTCTGCTGGCTATAAATCCCACCGGATCTCGCGACTTCCAACCTGGAGCGCAAGTATACCCGCAGGCCAAAGGCGCGGTTTGCCGCGCGCCGCGCACCGATGGTCCTTCGAGCGCCGGCCGGATGACCGCCGTAGCCCGCGATCGTCAGGTCGGGCGAATGATCGTCAGGTGGGCTGGCCGCCGCGTCGGGCGCGGCCCGCTGGCGGACATGCGCGCTCGGCCGGCGCCGCGGCGGATCTCAGAGCAGCCGGGTGACGATCGTCGGATCGGCCTCGGTCGTCTCATCCCGGCCGTCCCGGACGTCCCGGACGTCTCGGTTGTCCCGGCCGCCGTGGCCCGCCTGGGCGTCGCGGGCCAGCCGGGACTCCCGACCGGGGCGGGTCTGGGCGCCGCGGGGATCGGAGGTGGGGTGGGGCCGCGCGGTCAGCGACCGGGCCGGGTCGCTCAGCCGACCCATGGTGAACAGGGTCGAGTGGGACGACGAGAAGGACGCGGGTGGTCGGCTGGGCGCCGCGATCGTGCCCGCGGCGGCCGGACTCCCGGCGGCGGAGACGGGCGGCGCGCCACCGGGGCGCGCGCCGCCGAGGGGATGCTCGGTGGCGCCCGGCGCGGGCGCCGACCTCGGCGGAGTCGCGGGCGGCACCACCTGGTCAGGCAGCGAGCCGGTGTTGTCCCGGGAGGTGTGGTCGTCCCGGGAGGTGGTGTCATCCGGTGCGGTGGTGCCCTGGGGCGGGGTGGCCGGCGGGTCGGATCGGTCGGACGAACCCTGGGCCCGCGCGGTCGAGCCGGGGGTGGTCGAGCCTGCGGTCGTCGAGTCGGTGGTGCTCGCGTCGGGGGTGAGCGGGGGCACCGGCAGGTCGAACCAGAGGTACTTGCCGGACTCCGCGGCCACGGTTCCCCAGCTGCCGGCCAGGGCGTCGAGGACGAGCAGGCCACGGCCGCCCTCGGCGTCGGCGTCGGCGGTGCGGCGCTGCGGCAGCACGGTGGACGTGTCCGACACCGAGGCGTGGATGAGACCGGGCCGCATCTCGATGAACAGCCACAGCGGTGGCTCGCCGTACTTGACGGCGTTGGTCACCAGCTCGCTCACGAGCAGCTCAGCGGTGCTGCGGACGTCCTCCGGGATGGAGGCCAGCCGCATGCCCTCCCGCAGGACATGCCGGGCCTGCGGAACGGCCGAGGGAAGGTACGGCAGTTCGGCGAGAATATGGGTTGCGGGCGGGCATCGCGTCGTCGCCTGCCGCACCACGTCCATCGGAACCGAAGACGCGCTCATCGACCACCAAGCCTGAACAACGAGGACATCGAGATGTGGTGTACCCGCCGGGGCCGGATTGAAGCGTCGGTATCCGGATCGCGCCGATTAACCCGATGCCAGGCGGGCATCCAACTCGGTTCGGGCCTGCTGACCTGGGCGGATGTCGGGCACCGGGGGATCGCCACCGGGGGATTACTCGGGCACGCGGGCGACGAGGATCGCGACGTCGTCGCGCAGGTTGCCACCGGCGAAGCGTTCGGCGGCGGTGCGGACCCGGTCGGCGATGCCCTGCGCGGACAGTCCGGCGCAGTCGCCGACGGCGGCCAGCAACCGGTCCTCACCGAGCAGTTCGTTGCCGGCCCGGGCCTCGATGACACCGTCGGTGTAGAAGATCAACGCCTCGCCGGGGCGCAGCGTGACATCGATGGCGGGGAAGGCCACCTCGTCGTCGTCGAGCACGCCCAGCAGTGTCCCGGGTCGGCCGACGAGCACGGCCTGCCCGTCGGCGCGCAGCACGACCGGCTGCGGGTGCCCGGCGAGGAAGAGTCGTAGCCGCACGCCCGCCGCCCCGGTGCCGCTCGCGGACGGGTCCGGTTCGGACAGCACGGGGCCGAGCACGGAGGCCGCGGCCAGGGTGCAGAAGCGCCCCTGACCGTTCGGGTGGGCCGCGGCGGCGTCACGCAGCGTCCGGTTCAGTTCGAGCAGGACCTCACCGAGGTCGGTGCCGCGACCGGTGAGCAGCCGCAGCACGGCGCGGGCCACCCCGGTGACGGTGGCGGCCTCGGCGCCCTTGCCGCAGACGTCACCGATCGCGATCGTCCAACCGAGCGGGCCCCACAGCAGGTCGAAGAAGTCACCGCCGACGTCGAGGCCGGCGGACTGCGCGGCGCCGTAGGCGGAGCCGAGGTCGAGGCCGGTGATCTCGGGCAGCTCGGGCGGACGCAGGCCGGCCTGCAAGGTGCCGGCGAGTTCCACCTGCCGGCTGTAGAGCCGGGCGTTGTCGATGGCGAACGCGGCCCGGCGGGCGAGGTCGGCGAGCAGGTCGATCTCGTCGGCGGCGAACGCGTTGCCTTCGGGACGGCCCAGGGCCAGCACACCGAGTACCCGACGGCGGGCCCGCAGCACCATGACGAGTGCCGGACCGCCGAACGCGGCCAGGGAACGGGCCCGGTCTCCGCTGGCGCCGCGCACCGCGGCCATCAGCGGGCCGGTCGGGTCCGCGGCCGCGTCGGCGAGCGCGCTCTCCATGCTCTCCTCGGCGTGGGTGGCCTGCCACAGCGTCGGATCGGCGTTCTCCCGATGCAGGTAGACGGTGCACCACTGGGCGAGGCGTGGGACGGGCAGCCGTGCCAGCAGCGCCATCGAGTGGCCGATGTCGAGGCTGCCGGCGAGCAGGTCGGACGCCTCGGCGAGAAACGACAGCATGCCGATGCGACGTTCCTCGGCTCGGCGCATGTCGCCACCGCCGAGGGCCAGGGCCATCCAGCGGGTGGCCAACCGCACCCGTTCGACGTCACCGTGGGTCAGGCCCGCCGTCGACTCCGGCCACAGCAGCAGTTCACCGAGGCTGCCCTGGGTGGGGTCGAGGGGGAAGGCGAGGGCGTCGATGTCCTCGCCGAGGGCACCGAGGGTCGCCACGACCTCGACCCGTCCACCGTCGCGCCCGGGCCGGCGGACCTCACCGGCGTTGACCGCGAGCGCGTCGACGAGCTGCGCCAGCAGTTCGTTCACCTCACCTTCGGCGGTGAGCGCGCGGGCGGTGTCGCGGGCGATCAGCCGTGGCGGCCGGGCCTGCGCCGGCACCACGACGGCCACCTCGGTGCCGTCACCGCCGGGGTCGGCATTCTCGTCCGTCAGGTCGGCGGAGATGGTCTCGGCGGAGATGGTCTCGGAGGGGACGTCGGGGGGTGCGAGCAGGAACCAGACGGTCTTGCCGCCGCGGCCGTGCTCGGTACCCCAGCTGGTGGCCAACGCGTCCACGAGGGCGAGGCCACGGCCGTCCTCGCGGAGCCCGTCGATGCCGAAGTCGGCCTCCTCGGCGAACGCGGACGGCGGCCGGGGCACCTCGACCTTCTTGACCCGGGACATCCCGATGCGCACGGGATGGCGGTCCGCGACGCCGATGCGCACGCCGGGGCCCTGTGGGCGCACGTCGACGGTGGCGGCGGTGCCCGCGTGCACCACGACGTTGGTGACCAGTTCCGTCACGAGCAGTAGTGCGGAATCCAGCAGATCATCGTCGAGACGTCCGCGTAGGGTTTCGAGTACGAACCGTCGCGCGGACCGAGGGGAGTCGGGCGTGGGCGGCAGCGTGATGGCATGCGTCGATGTGGCCGGACCCCCTCCTGCGCCAGTCATGTCGCTTAGTCTCTCCTGCGTTGTCCGTCGTGGGGCGGATACTGGCGGCTGGTGTCACCTGTCCACCGACGTCCGCCACGTCGGTGCCCCATGGAGATCGCCCCCTGGCCCGGGCAGCTCCGCCCGGCCTGTCGTCCGAGACGATCGTGCCGACCGAGCTCAGCTAGGAGACCGATGAGTGCCACTGACGACCACCAGTCCCCGGCCCGCCGCGACTCTGCTGTGCCCGCCGATGCGCCCGCCCCCAGTGCCGATCCTGCCGTGTCGAGCGCCGACGCCTTGTTCGTTGGTGCCGCTGCTGTCTCGTCCGGTGCTGTCTCGTCCGCTGCTGTCTCGTCCGGCCGCGACGTTACCGCGACCATCGTCCCCCATGCACCACACGACCCGCATGCACCCCAGGTCGGTGGGGATGTCGGGGTGGCCCGGCCGTCGTCGGACGATCTGATCGCCGATCTGCTGGTCGGGCTGACCAGGCTGGGCGAGGGCGACTTCTCCACCCGGCTCTCGGTGCCGGGTGCGGCCCAGGGTGGTGTGGCGGGTGAGGTGCTGCGACGGTTCGACGAACTGGCGGCGCTGCAGGAGCGCCACGCGCGCGAACTGGCCCGGGTCAGCAAGGTCATCCGCCGGGACGGGCGGCTCACCCTGCGGATGGAGGATCTGGGCAGCCCGGGTGGCTGGTCGGACATGACGCAGGCGGTCAACTCCCTCATCGACGACCTGGCCCGGCCGACGCACGAGGTCGCCCGGGTCATCGCCGCGGTGGCCGAGGGCGACCTGTCCCAGCATATGGCGCTGGAGATCGCCGGCCAGCCGGTGCGCGGCGAGTTCCTGCGGATCGGTACCACCGTGAACACCATGGTGGACCAGCTGTCCTCGTTCGCGGACGAGGTGACCCGGGTGGCCCGCGAGGTGGGCACCGAGGGCAACCTGGGCGGGCAGGCGAAGGTCAAGGGGGTCTCCGGGGTCTGGGCGGACCTGACCGAGTCGGTGAACTCGATGGCGGGCAACCTGACCAGCCAGGTCCGCAACATCGCCCAGGTGACCACGGCGGTGGCCCAGGGCGACCTGTCCCAGAAGATCACCGTGGACGCGCGGGGTGAGATCCACGAGCTCAAGTCGACCGTCAACACGATGGTCGACCAGCTCTCGGCGTTCGCCGACGAGGTCACCCGGATGGCCAAGGAGGTCGGCACCGAGGGCAAGCTCGGCGGCCAGGCCCAGGTCAAGGGGGTCTCCGGGGTCTGGCGGGACCTCACCGATTCGGTCAACGTGATGGCCGGCAATCTGACCACCCAGGTGCGCAGCATCGCCGAGGTGGCGGCGGCGGTGGCCCGTGGCGACCTGACCAGACAGATCACCGTCGACGCCCGCGGTGAGGTCGCCGGCCTCGCGCACACGCTGAACACGATGGTCGACCAGCTGTCGTCGTTCGCGGACGAGGTGACCCGGGTGGCCTGGGAGGTGGGCACCGAGGGCAACCTGGGCGGGCAGGCGCACGTGCGTGGGGTGTCCGGGGTGTGGCGCGACCTGACCGAGTCGGTGAACTCGATGGCGGGCAACCTGACCAGCCAGGTCCGCAACATCGCCCTGGTGGCCACGGCGGTGGCCCGCGGCGACCTGTCGCAGAAGATCACCGTCACCGCGCAGGGCGAGATCCTCGAACTCAAGGACACCCTGAACACGATGGTCGACCAGCTGTCGTCGTTCGCGGACGAGGTGACCCGGGTGGCCCGCGAGGTCGGCACGGAGGGGGCGCTCGGCGGGCAGGCGCACGTGCGTGGGGTGTCCGGGGTGTGGCGGGATCTCACCGAGTCGGTGAACTCGATGGCCGGGAACCTGACCAGCCAGGTCCGCAACATCGCCCTGGTGACGACGGCGGTGGCCCGCGGCGACCTGTCGCAGAAGATCACCGTGTCGGCGCAGGGTGAGATCGCCGAGCTCAAGGACACCGTCAACACGATGGTCGACCAGCTCTCCTCGTTCGCCGCGGAGATCACCCGGGTCGGCTGGGAGGTCGGTGTCGAGGGCAAACTCGGCGGCCAGGCCACCGTCGCCGGGGTCGCCGGCACCTGGAAGGACCTCACCGACAACGTCAACCAGTTGGCGACGACGCTGACGATCCAGCTTCGTGCCATCGGCGACGTGTCCACCGCCGTCACCCGCGGTGACCTGACCCGGTCCATCACGGTGGAGGCCGAGGGTGAGGTCGCCGAGCTCAAGGACAACATCAACCGGATGATCGCCCGGCTGCGGGAGACCACCGAGGTCAACGAGCAGCAGGACTGGCTGAAGTCGAACCTGGCCCGCATCGGCGGCAAGATGCAGGGCCAGCGCGACCTCTACGCGGTCTGCCAGATGATCATAAGCGAGATGGCGCCCGCGGTCGGCGCCCAGCATGGCACCGTCTACCTGCTGGACTTCATCGAAGGCGACAAACTGCGCTACGTCGCCGGCTACGGTTCGGTGCCGCGCCGCCGCTCGGACGGCACGTTCCTGTTCGGCGAGGGTCTGATCGGCCAGGCGGCGCTCGAACGCAACCGGATTCGGGTCGAGCACGTACCCGCCGGCTACCTCAACATCCGCAGCGGGCTCGGTGAGGCGCCGCCGTGTGACCTCGTCGTCGTCCCGGTGGTGTTCGAGAACCAGGTTCTCGGTGTGATCGAGCTGGCGTCGTTCACACCGTTCTCCGAGCTGCATCTCATCCTGGTCGACCAGCTCGTCGACACCATCGGCGTCGTGCTCAACACGATCATGGCGAACGCGCGGACCGAGGAGCTGCTCGCCCAGTCCCAGCGGCTCACCCAGGAGCTGCGTTCGCAGTCGGTCGAGCTGCAGCGCACCAACAACGAGCTGGAGGAGAAGGCGGCGCTGCTCGAGGACAAGAACCGCGAGATCGAGCTCGCCCGGATCGGCCTCGAGGAGAAGGCCGAGCAGCTCGCGCTGTCCTCGCAGTACAAGACCGAGTTCCTGGCGAACATGAGCCACGAGCTGCGAACCCCGCTCAACAGCCTGCTGATCCTCGCCAAGCTGCTCGCCGACAACCCCGACCGCAACCTCTCCCAGAAGCAGATCGACTTCGCCGAGACGATCCACTCCGCCGGTTCGGAGCTGCTCGGCCTGATCAACGACATCCTCGACCTGTCGAAGGTCGAGGCCGGCAAGATGGACGTGGACGCCACCACGGTGCGCACCGGCGCGCTGTGCGACGCGGTCGCCACCGTCTTCGGGCCGGTCGCGGACGAGAAGGGGCTGGCGTTCGAGGTCAGCCTGGCCGCCAACGTGCCGGACGAGTTCGTCACCGACGAGCAGCGTCTGCAGCAGGTGCTCAAGAACCTGCTGTCGAACTCGGTGAAGTTCACCGACAGCGGCACGGTGCGTCTGGACGTCACCCTCGTCCGTCCCGACACCCCGCACCTGGCCAGCCACCTGCGCTCGGCGGGCACCGTCCTGTCGTTCGCCGTCAGCGACACCGGGATCGGGATCGCCGCCGAGAAGCTCCGCATGATCTTCGAGGCGTTCCAGCAGGCCGACGGCACCACCTCACGCCGCTACGGCGGTACCGGGCTCGGCCTGTCCATCTCCAAGGAGATCGCCCGCCTGCTCGGCGGTTCGATCGCGGTCTCCAGCGTCGTCGGCCATGGCAGCACGTTCACGCTGTACCTGCCGTCGGCGCCGTTGGCGCAGATGCCGGCGTTCGGCGTCACACCCGGTGAGCCCGACGATGTCCTCATGATCGTCGGAGCTGCCGACAGCGGGCCGGGCCGGGCCATCGGCGAGTTGCTGCCGGCCTCCTCACCCGGCGGGGGCGGCGAGGCGCCGGCCACGGTCGAGCGCCCCGCTGTGGCGATGCCGGAGCTTCCCGCCGGCACCGGGCTCACCCCCGGCCCGGCCAGCCCGGGTGCCGCCGGTGGTCAGGGTGGTGCGGCCGGCGAGTCGGGTGCCGCGGGCGGCTCGAGCGGCGTGCACACCGTGTGGTCCTCATCGGGCGCTGGTGGGGTCATGAAGGGCTCCGCCGGTGGGGTCGGCCTCGGCGGGACGGGGCGGGGTTCGGGCATGAGCGCGGGCGGTTCCGCGGAACCGGGCAGCGGCTGGCGAGCGACCGAGAACACGGGCATCCCGTTCCTCACCGAGCCCGCCGATGTGGACGGACGGGCCCCGGCCGACGCCCACGACGGGCCGGATCCGCTGATCGACACGACGGTGCTGGTCGTGGACGACGATGTCCGCAACGTGTTCGCGCTGACAAGTGCCCTGGAGATGTACGGGATGCGGGTCCTCTACGCCGACAACGGCCATGACGCGATCCGCACCCTGCAACAGGACACCGGGCCGGTGCATCTCGTTCTGATGGACGTCATGCTTCCCGGGATGGACGGCAACGAGACGACGTCGATGATCCGTGACATGTCGGCGTTCGCGGATCTTCCGATCCTCGTCCTGACCGCGAAGGCGATGCCCGGAGATCGCGAGAAGAGCATTACCGCCGGTGCGTCGGACTACATCACCAAGCCGGTTGACCTGGAACACCTCCTCGGGGTGATGCGCGCGCATCTGTGTTGATCAGATCGCGTATGGTGCCCATTCGGGCGTGTATCGGTGGGGCGGTGCATCGTCCACCCGGGCAGTCGGCGATGGTGGTGTGGGCGATGCTGGTGTGGTGGCCGCGTCCAGTACGGGCC
This sequence comes from Frankia umida, assembly GCF_023242945.1. NCBI lineage: Bacteria > Bacillati > Actinomycetota > Actinomycetes > Frankiales > Frankiaceae > Frankia > Frankia umida. The sequence goes on along the minus strand of NZ_JALKFT010000001.1, from coordinate 25,995 downwards.
GGCAGGGCGACCGTGCCGGCCGGCAGGGTGACCGCGAAGGAGGAGGCAGGCGGGTGACCGAGCGGACCGGCGGTTTCGTCGAGGGCGAAGGCGGGCCGACCACGGAGCGACCCCGCAGCAAGATCCTGCTGGTCGATGACCGTGCCGACAATCTCATGGCGCTGGAGGCGATTCTCGCCTCGCTGGACCAGGATCTGGTGACCGCCTCGTCCGGCGAGGAGGCGCTCAAGCGGCTGCTCGTCGATGACTTCGCGGTGATCCTGCTTGATGTTCAGATGCCCGGAATGGATGGTTTCGAGACGGCGCATCGGATCAAGCAGCGGGGTCGGACCAGGGATACGCCGATCATCTTTCTGACGGCGATCGACCGGGAACCGCATCACGCCTTTCGCGGGTACGCCGTGGGTGCGGTCGACTACATCGCGAAGCCCTTCGATCCGTGGTTGCTGCGTGCCAAGGTCAGCGTCTTCGTCGAGCTGTTCGAAAAGAACGAGCGGCTGTCGGAGCTCGCCCATCAGCGGGTGCGGGACTTCGACCTGATGACCGAGGTCGCCGAGCGGCTGATCGCGCTCGACGTGCTGCTGGAGGCCAGCAGCGACGCCACCAAGGAGGAGCGGCTCGCGGCCGCCGGCGCCGAGGTCCGTGGGCTGGTCGCCCGGTTGCAGCCGTTCGCCCGCTCCGCCAACAGCTGACCCGGCGCGTCCCGATGGGCGCTGCCCCGGTGGGCTCGGCCGCGTCGGGTGCCCCCGCGCGGGGGTGGGCTGGCTGGTCCGTTCGGGTGAGCCGGTCGCGGTGACCGTCCGTTCGGCGGGTGGAATCCGTCACACCTGAGCGGCCGGTCACGGCGGTGACGGTTCCCGCCTGTGGTGTCTGTCCGCCCAGATCCGTCTACGTACGGTCAGCTCGGACGACACGGCGCGGACTGAACCTCCCAGAACGTCACTGTTGACCGTCCACTTCGGATGGTCTGGTGGGATGGATCGCCGGCCGGCGGGGAGCATGCACCAAATGGTTGCGCCGTCCGGCTTCGGTCAGCGCCGATAGCATGGATTTGTCGGGCAGATCCGCAGCCGTGCCCCGTGCAGCCGCCTTTTCCGCCGTAGGAGGTTCCGTCGTATGGCAATGGCCAGGCGCGCTCCCTATGGATCCACTGTGAATGATCCGGCCACCCTTGGTCCGTACGAGATAGACCGTAGGATCTCGGACACCGGAAGCGGCACGGTCTTTCTCGGCCGTAGCCATGGTCGTCCGGTCCTGATCAAAACGATCGCCACGGACCTCGCGCGGGATGCCTGGTTCCGCCAGCGGCTGACGGCCGACATCGAACGCCTGCGCCAGCTGAACCCGTTCTGCCTGGCCGCGGTCCTGGGCGCGGACATCATGGCGAAGACGCCTTACGTCGTGGTGGAGTACGTGGACGCGCCGACCCTGGCCGCGAGCATCGAGGACGAGGGGCCGCTGGCCACCGCCGACACCGTCCGGCTGGCCCTCGGGCTGGCCGCCGCGCTGGCCACCCTGCACCGCCACGACCTTGCGTTCACGGATCTGAAACCCACCAACCTGGTGCTTTCCCGACGTGGCCTGCGACTGGTCGATTTCGGTCTCGCTCGTGTTCTGAACACGTTTTCAGCGGATCGTCCCGGTCAGGCCGGTCGGGGCATGGGAAACCTTTCCTTCCTGAGTCCGGAGCAGCTTCTGGGCCGGGCCGCCACAGTCGCATCGGATGTTTTCACCTGGGGTGGCGTCGTGTTGTACGCGGCGACCGGTCAGGCGCCGTTCGGCGGCGGCCCGCGGCGTGCGATGTTGCAGCGAGTGGTCTACGCCGAGCCGGATCTGTCCGTCCTGCCGGCTACGTTGCGTGAGCTGGTCGGCGCCGCGATGGGCAAGGATCCCCGGCATCGGCCCACCGCCGGCGAGCTGTTCGGTGAGCTCGCCGAGCTTGTGCCGCTCGAGCCGACGGTGCCCCGCCAGCCCACGGCGACGGACCTGACCGAGCCGACGCAGAAGACCGAGCTCGCCTCGGTGGACCGTGCGCCGATCGACCACAGCGTCCTCGATGATCTGCCGACCCAGCGCGCCGGGCAGCGGCCCACGCCGGTCATCCTGACGAAGATCCCCAGCTCGGCCCGCGCCACCGCGGCAGCCGTGGCCGCGGCAGCACCGGTACCGGCGCCCATGCCGGCGCTGGCGCTGGCAGCGACCGCGGCGCCGGTGGTGACGGCGGTGACCGGAGTGACGGCGGTGACGGGAGTGGCGGCGGTGACCGGAGTGACGGCGGCGCCGGCGGTGACCGTGGCATCGGCCGCGGTCGCCGGTCTCCTGCTCACCCTGCCCGGGCCGCAGCGCGGCGCGGCGCAGGTCGCGGACGCGGGACAACCGGCCGGCTCGGAGGCGACCGCCGGCGAAGCTGGGACGTCCGGGAGGCCGGAGGTGCCCGCGGTGTCCAGCGGGCCGCGGCCGCGGCTGGCTGGTGTGGTGGCGCTCCTGACGCGGCGCCGATCCGGTGGAGCAGGTCCGATCACGACGGCCCTCGGGCTGGTCGGCCGGCGTACCTCGCGGCGACGGGTGGACGTCAGCGGCTGAAGTGACGAGCGGCGCCGTAGCCGGGGCCCTGCTCGGGGCGCCCGGTCCGTGACGTCCACCGCCACTGCACCGAGATCCGCCCGCCGATCTGGCCCGGCACCCGGGGCACGCCGTGCAGCCAGTCCGCCTGCGCGCGTCCACCCAGCACGATCAGGTCGCCGCCGGCCGGCGCCAGATCCCGCCCGCCAGGGTCCTGCGGGTCGTTGAGCAGCCGCCGGCCGGGGGGAAGATGACGGGACTTCACCAGGAACGGGCGACGTGCGCCGAGGGTGAGGATGGCGATGACCGTGTCATCGAGCCAGCGCATCTCCCGGTCGCGGTGCAGGGCGACCGCGTCGTTGCCGTCCCGGTACAGCGACAGGCCGAAGCCGTCGAACTCGACCCCGTAGGTGCGCCGCAGCGCCCGGTAGGCCGCGGTGAGCGCGGGGAACGGCACCGGCCCGCCGCGGGGAATCCACGTGCTCAACCGGGGTTCGGTGACCGTGCGCTCGTAGCGCCACATGGTGCCCTGCCGCCAGGGCAGGCCGGTGCGCATCTGGTCGTACAACGTGTCGGCATCGCGCAGCCAGCCACGCGTGACATCGACCCAGGAGCGTTCATCCAGCCAGATGCGCGTGGCGGGCGCCGTGGAATCCACCGTCGCGACATCGGTCACCCTCGCCAGGATACCGACACCGGATGATCCGGTCGGTTCAGGGCGGCCGCCGTGACGATGGCCCGAGCGGGCGGTCACGTCCGCCGACGGCCGAGTAGCCTCGCTGATCCAGGGGACCAGCCACGGAATGGATGTCAGGATGCGCTGCACAGCACCGCGGTGCCATCGGCCCGGAGGGCCCGCCACGACCGGCGCACCACGGACCCGATGAGCGACCCGCGCGGCGAGTCCCCGGACGTGCGTCAGCTCACCGAGGTGGTGACGCGGCTGCGTCGCGTGCTGCGGGCCAGCATCCGCACCGAGTACACCTGGGAGTCGTTGCCGATGGCCCAGGTCGAACTGCTGCAGTGCGTGGCCGAGCGGGACGGCACCCGGGTCGGGGAGCTCGCGGTGCTGCTGCGGTTGGCACCGAACAGCGTCTCGACCCTGGTGCAGCAGCTTGTCGACGCCGGCTACCTGCACCGGGAGCGCGACCCGGCGGACCGGCGAGCGGCCCTGCTACGGCTGACCTCCGCTGGCAGGCAGGCACTCGGCGGCTGGCAGCAGGCCCATGAGCGGCGGCTGGGCTCGGCGCTGGCCCGCCTCGGCGAGCAGGACCGCGCGGCCATCGTCACGGCGTTGCCCGCGCTGACGAACCTCGTCGAAGCCCTGGGCGACCGCGGCGACACCGCCCGCTGAGGAGCACCCCACGCGGCAGGCCCGCCGGACCACCGGCGCGCGGGACGGGCCAGCGCCCGCGGCCGGTCAGGACCTGATCAGACGGGCGATGGCGGCGGAGGCCTCGCGGAGCTTCTCGTCGGCGACCGGGCCGCCCTCGGCCGCCGCGTGGGCCACGCAGTGCGCGAGATGGTCCTCGAGCAGGCCGAGAGCGACGGACTGCAACGCCCTGGTCGCCGCCGACACCTGGGTGAGGATGTCGATGCAGTACTTGTCCTCGGCGATCATCCGTTGTAGGCCTCGGACCTGGCCTTCGATGCGTCGTAGTCGGGCGGTGTACTCGTCCTTGGAATCGGTGTAGCCGTGCATCCGCCGTGCCCTCCCCCCACTGATCCATACCCCCCTACGGTACGTCCACGGTGGACGGGGATGGACTCGCGGTGGCGAGGTACGGCCGCCAGCCGCCGAGGTCGGTGATGTCCTCGGCGCCCTCGACCGCCGCGGACTCGCACAGAAAGCCGAGGGTGGGTCCGCCGACGAGCTCGACGGTTCCGATCGCCAACGGCGAGCCGACGCCGAGCAGGAAGCGGCCGGCGGCCTGCGTGGACAACCGCCAGACCTCCACCTCGATGGCCGATCCGCCCCGCGTCGTACGCAGCAGCCCCGGACGTCGCGGCGGCCCGCCGGCCAGCGCGTACAGGCGGTAGCGCGGCAGCGTCCGATCACGTCGGACGAGGACCGCTCCCAGCCGGGTCAGCTCCCCGTTGAGCGGCAGACCACTCAGATGCGCCCCCACCACCGCCAGATCGACGACATCCCGTCCCGGCCCCGCCGGGACCAGCGGCGTCGGTGGGACCAGTGGCGTCGGTGGGGCCGGCGCGGTGGCTTCGGCCAGGGGATGACCGGTGGCGCCGGTCGGCAGGCCGGTGCAGGCGTGCAGGCGGGCGGCGAGGTCGGCGAGGAACGCGTCCTGGCCCGCGGGGGCCAGCAGGGTCGCCCCGTGCGGCAGCCCGCCATGAAAGCCGACGGGGACCGCGACCGCGGCCAGGTCGAGCAGGTTCGCGAAGGTCGTGTACCGGCCCAGGCGGCTGTTCAGCCCGATCGGGTCGGCCAGCACCGCGGCGACCGGGTAGCTGGTGGGCACGGTGGGCAGTACCAGCGCGTCCACGTCCTGCCAGAGGGCTTCCGCCTGCCGACGCAACACGCGCAGCCTGGTCAGGCCACGATGGACCTCGACCCCGGTGATCGCCGCGCCGGGCTCGATCACGGCCCGGACGGTGGGGTGCACCTGGTCCGGATGGGCCAGCACGAACTCGCCCACGGACGCGAACCGTTCGGCCAGCCACGGCCCCTCGTAGAGCAGTCGGCCCGCGGCGAGAAACGGTTCGAGATCCACCGGGACGAGTTCGACGCCGAGCTCACGCAGCAGTGACAGGCCGTGCTCGTGCACGGCCCGGGCGCCCGCGTCCCCGAAGAAGGTCAGTTCCCGCGGCCGGGCCATGGCCACCCGCGGGCGCCGCCCGGAGTTCGACACGGTCGGCCACCCGGGCCCGGCGAGGCCGGGCAGCCTGCGGGAGTACGGATCAGCCGGGTCGTAGCCGGCCATGACCGACAGGGCCAGCCGCGCGTCCGCCACGCTGAGCGCGAAGACACTCGGACAGTCCAGCGAGCGGCACGCCGGCACCAGACCGCGGGTGCTGACCAGCCCACGGGACGGCTTGATGCCGACGACGTTGGTCAGTGCCGCCGGCACCCGGCCCGACCCCGCCGTGTCGGTCCCCACCGCGAAGGTCACCAGTCCGGCGGCCACCGCGACACCGGAGCCGGAGCTGGAACCGCCCGCGATCATCTCCGGGTCGAACGGAGACACCGGCGTGCCATAGGGAGAGCGGGCCCCGGACAGGCCAGTCGCGAACTGGTCGAGATTGGTCTTTCCCAGGCAGACCGCGCCGGCGGCGAGCAGCGCGGCCACGGCGGGGGCGTCGCTGGTCGGCTCGCGGGCGAACCCGGGGCAGCCGGCCGTCGTCGCCAGCCCGGCGACGTCGATGTTGTCCTTGACCGCGAACGGTAGTCCGAACAGGGCAGGCAACCGCGAGTCGGCGCCTGCCCGCCCACCGCCCGCTGGCCCGAACAGGGCATCGCGCATCGCGTCGAGCGCCGCGGCGCGGGCCATCGCCTGCGGCCGCGGCACCATCGAGATCCACACCGCGTCGTCGCCGCGGGCCTCGATCCGGTCGTACACCGCGGCGATCACCTCGGTGACCCGCAGGGTGCCGCGGTGGTAGCCGTCCCGCAGGACCGTCGCCTGAAGGTCGGGGACCGGTACCAGGCCGTCTGGACGCGGGCCGGTCATGAGCTCGGTCGTCATCGATCGGTGCGGGTCAGCCGGCCAGCTGCGCGGCGCGGGTCGCGGCGTCGACGGCGGCACCGACCGCCGTGGAGTCCGCCACCGCGCCGAAGACGCCGCCCTGCATGGTGACCATGTGCAGCGCCGCCGCGTGGTTGGCCGGGTCGGTGGCACCGGTGCAGTCCGACAGCAACAGGCACTCGTACCCGCGGTCGTTGGCGTCGCGCATCGTCGTGTGCACGCAGACGTCCGTCGTGATGCCGGTCAGGATGATGTGGGTGATGCCGTGCCGGCGCAGGACGAGCTCCAGGTCGGTCGCGTGGAACGAGCCCTTGCCGGGCTTGTCGATCACCACCTCGCCGGGCAGTGGCGCCACCTCCGGGACGATCTCCCAGCCGGGTTCGCCGCGGGTGAGGATGCGCCCGCGGGGGCCACGATCACCGATGCCGGCGCCGATCCGCTTCGAGCGCCACAGCTTGTTCGGCGGGCAGTCGGCCAGGTCCGGGCGATGCCCCTCCCGGGTGTGCACGATGAGGAAGCCCAGTGGCCGCAGCAACGCCAGCAGTCGGGCGGTCGGCGCGAGGCCCGCACGGGTGAGGGCGAGGTCGTAGCCCATCGCGTCCACGTAGCCACCGTGCCCGCAGAAGTCGACCTGCCAGTCGATGTTGACCACGGCGGTGGTCGCCGGGCTGAAGGACCCGTCATAGGGCCAGGCGTACGGCGCCGCCTCGACCGGGCCGATCCGCAGTGACCCGGCCGCGGCGAGGCGTCCGGGCTCCGGCAGCGCCGGTCCGACGGAGACGGCCGGACGCGTCTGGCCCGGCTGGCCCGGCTGGCCCGGCTGGCCCGGCTGGCCCGGCTGGGCCAGGACATCGGCATCGGCATCGGTGGTCGCGGCCGAGGGAGCGAGGGTCATGAGGAAGGTGGCCCTTTCTGACGGGGACGGTTCGAGGTCAGGGCCGCCCGGACGGGCGGCTGCGGCGCAGCACCATCTGGGTGATCGCCTGGGCCGCGCGCTTCTCGACGACGTCCATCGATTCGCCGACGTGCTGGCGCAAAGCGACGACGCTGCCCTCGAGATCACCGGCGAGCACCCGGTCGACGATCTCGAGGTGCTGACTGATCGTCAGGTGGACGCGGTCCGCGGTCACGAAGTCATGCATCCGCACCGGCCGAATCCGGGCGTTCACCGAGTCCAGGAGGTTCGCCAGTTCCGCATTGCCGGAGGCGCGGCTCAGCGTGAGGTGGAAATCCTCGTCGAGCGCGACGAAGTCGGGATCGGGGGCCGGCGGGCTTTCCCGCAGCGCCCGCCAGGAATCGCGCAACGGTTCGAGCAAAGCCGGATCATGGGCCGTGCCGGTCTCCACGGCCCGCAGCAGCCCCCGCAGCTCCAGGGTGACCCGGATCTCGTACAGATCCCGCAGGCCGCCGAGGTCGGGTTCGGCCGGGTAGTAACCGCCGTCGGGCCGCTTCTCCACCAGGCCGTCGCTGGCCAGCCTGGTCAGCGCCTCCCGCACCGGCGTACGGGACACCCCGAGCAGCGCGGCGAGACGCTCCTCGGTAAGCCGGTCCCGGAAGGAGAACTCGCCGGACATGAGTTGACTACGCAGCGCGACATAGGCATGGTCGCGCAGGTTGCCGGCGGCGGGTCGCGCGGACCCGGGCCGGGCAGCGATGGGCCCCGCTGCGGTGGCGCCCGTGGACAGGGGACCAGTGGGGGACGTCGAAGTCATACCGCCGAGCATCCGCCATCGCCGACCCGAACGCGCCGACCGCCTGCGGACGGCGACGGCCCGACGCCGATGCCGACGTCGGGTCTGCCCGAGGGCGCCCGACGACGATCGTGGCGACCTTTCCCGCAGCACTGCATACTGACCTGTATACAGGACCGTGTACATGATGAGAACGGTAAAGGACCAATGCGTTTCTCATCAACCGGGAAGTTGTTACGTTCACTCCGACTGTTATTGCGACCGCGTTAACCGGCCAGTTGATCGGTCGGCGCCGGCGGGGCTCGCCAGGATGTCGGAGGGGGCGACATCGGGATGGAGGAGCGAGATGGCGCCGGACGCGACGGCGGGCGGTGTCGCCCGGGCTGCGCATGACAGTTCCGCGGGATGCCCGGGGTCGGTGGGTGAGGTCGCGGCACCGCCCGTTGTCCTGGTGCACGGGACGGCGACGACCGGGGCGATCTGGGGACGGGTGCGTCGGGAACTCGCCGGACGGCGGGTCAGCGCGCCGGACCGGCCGTCCAGCGGCAGCCTGCCTGCCGAACTGGCGGCACTGCGGCCCTGGGTGGACGGCGCTGTCTACGGCGGGGTCAGTGGAGGTGCGACGCTGGGCCTGGCGCTGCTCGCGGCCGGGGTGCCGTTGGCCGGCGCGGTGCTGCACGAGCCGGCGGTCGGCTCGCTGCTGCCGGGCCTGCTCGCGCCGGTCGCCGCGGCCTACGCCGCGGGCGGCGTGCCCGCACTCGCCCGGACGCTGTACGGCCCCGCCTGGCAGCTGACGGACGCACCGTCCGACCCGGGGGCCGTCGAGCGGGACCTGGCGATGTTCCTCGAGTTCGAACCGGGACCGCTGCCCGATCGGGCCATCCCCATCATCATCACCGTCGGCGCGGACTCGCCGCCGGTACGTCATCGCGCCGCCGCGGTGCTCCACGATCGACTGGAACTGCCCGTTCGGGTCATCCCAGGGTGTGGCCACGCCGCCCATCTGGAGGCGCCGGCCGCCTTCGCCCGCCTGCTCGCGATGGTCCACCGCGGCTGATTCGTGGGGCCAGCCGAATTCATGCGGCGATGAATCCGGCCGACCCCACGGACCCCTTCTCCCCGCTCGATCCGATGGTCAGTGGTCGGTGGACCGTAGCCGGCGGACCCACCGTAATTCGATAGCGGATTCAGTCCTGGCCGCGGCCCGCACGTGCAATCAGTTGACGGGTAGGCGGGGAAGGCCACCGGTCGCTATTTCGCTCTAACCGCGCCGCGCTGACGTGCGGGATCGGGGGTCAGCGGTCGACGTGGTGCGGGGGCACATCGTCACGTAGCCGGATGATGTCGGAGTCCTCGCCTTCGGACAATGACTCGTCTCCCCATCCGATGTCGCGATCGTCGCCGCGGTCGTCGTCGGACCAGTCGTCACGCGGTGTTGTCATGCTTCTCCTCTCCCCTTCGGTGCGGTGGACGCACTGTCACGATGGCGGTGTCGTCGGATCGGATAGAACCTCGTATCCGTCTGCCGCGCCTCGCGACCCACTACTGCCAAGCCTCGTTCCAGCGTGTCGGCAGTGAGGCACCGGCGCAATGGGCATACCTGTGAGCCTGGTTGCGTGGGCCCGGTCGTGGTCGCCAGCGCCGCGCTGACCGCCGCAGCGGCACCACACCGCCGTTCCGACGCAGGCGCGCGGGCCGCACAGGGCCATGGGAGCCGCACAGGGCCATGGGAGCCGCACAGGGCCATGGGAGCGCAGGGCGTGCGGGCGCACAGGGCACGCGGGGCGCATCGGCGCGGGAATGTCGGCCGCTCGGCGGGTGGGGTCAGTGCCCTTCGCGGGCGGGGGGTGGTGTGGTGAGGGCATGGCCGAGCACCTCGATGACGAGGCGCAGGGCCGCCCGGCTGCCGGCCAGATAGGCGTCCGCCTCGCGCTGGGACCAGGCAGTGGCCACGATTCCGGGTTCCGGTGGCCTGGCGGACAGGGCCGCGCGGATAGCCGCGCGGTACCGCGCGACCGTGATCGGAGGATCTCCGACGGGCTCCTCGTCGTACTCCTCGTCGCGATCTATCAGGGCTCCGACCTCGTCTGCGCGCCGTGCTGTGGGGTGCATGGTTTCCTCCTCCTTAATTTGCTGACCAGCAAATTAGACCCTAGCGAGGTTCTTGGGGAAGAGCAAAGTGGTTACGATGTTCCCCGTGGACGACGGTGAGCAGTTGGTCGGCATCGGGGACATCGCGTTCCAACTCAAGATCACCCGCCAGGCGGTGGACTACTGGACTCGCAAGGACGCTCGGTTTCCGGCGCCCTTGCAGGTCATCAACGCACCGACCGGTAGTGGTGCCAAAGGCACTCGGGTTTGGCGCAAGCGAGAGGTAGACGCCTGGATCGTGGAGCACTATCGGCGGCGCAAACAGTAGGCGTTTTGCCTGGTGGCGGCGGCGTGGGCGGGATGGCCTGATCCCACGCCGGCGGACCGGCACGTCCGATCGCGGCGCCGATCTCGGCGATGCAGCAAAAACCGTGCGATCAGGACGAAGCATGTCGGTTGGTGCATTCTCCCGGTCGCGGGGGAATGGAAGCGGTACACCCCGGACGGGCCGGGCGTGCCACGTGCCGTGATGATCAGTGCTGCTCGGCCGGCCCGGCGGCAGGGGGCGTCCGGCGGACGTCGAGCGCCGACGGTGCCTGTGGCACGAGTCGTGTCTGTTTGGTGCGCGCTGGCCCGATCGGGTGATGCGGGCGGCTCGACTGGCCGGGTGCGGCCATCAGCCGCGTTCGGCCGCCGGACACGGCGAAGCCCCTGGACACGGCGAAGCCCCTGGACACGGCGAAGCTCCAGGTATGGGGAAGCCCCGGGGTACGGCGAAGCCTCTGGGTACGGCGAAGCTTCTGGGTACGGCGAACATCCCGGGCGGGGTGACGTCCCCGGGGGTCGGTGAGGTCCCCGTACGCCGTGAAGGCGCCCCACCCTGCCGGGGGTGGGGCGCCTTCACGGCGACGAACCGGGGTCGCGGCTGTTCAGGCCGCCGCGGTACTCGAGGTCGAGGGCGACGAACTGCCCGCTCCGCTGCCCGCTGTCACACCGGTCGACGAGGACGACGACGAGTCCGACGAGGACGACGAGGACGTGTCGCTGCCGCTGGAGCCGCCCGCGTCGGAGCTGGAACCGGCGCCGGTCGACTCGCCGGGGGTGTCCTTCGGGCGTTGCTGGACCGACCCGCCGGACGAACTCGAACGGCTGTCGTTCTTGTAGAAACCGCTGCCCTTGAACACCACGCCCACCGAACCGAACACCTTCCGAAGTCGTCCGGCGCAGGTCGGGCACTCGGTCAGTGACGCGTCGCTGAAGCTCTGCACAACCTCGAGGTCGCGGCCGCAGTCGGTGCAGCGGTACTGGTAGGTAGGCACGTACTCCTCCCGGAGTTGGCACTCAGAAGTGACGACTGCCAACTTTAGCCTGTGGACGGCTCCGGATGTTCCCCGGTCACGCCGTCCGGTCCGCAGTGCAGGATACGGCTCGGGGTGACCACAAGGTGGACGCCACGGTCATGCGGTGCGGTGGGCACATGATCCAGGAGCTCCTGATCGTGCACCACGGCGATCACCGTGGCCTGTGCGGCCACCCGAACGAGCGCCCGGTCGTAGGAGCCGCCGCCGCGGCCGAGCCGCCGGCCGCGGCGGTCGACGGCCAGCGCCGGCACGATCACGACGCCGGCCAGGCCGAGATCACCGACCGGTGCCGCCGACGGCGGTTCCCGGGTGCCCAGCGCGCCTGGGACGAGAGTGCCGAGATAGGTCCGGAAGTCCAGGTCAAGGTCCGTGCGCAGGGCGGGCAGGAGGACCTGGGTGCCGGCGGCCAGCAGCCGGTCCAGCAGGTCACCCAGCTCCGGTTCGCCCGGCAGTCCCACATAGGCGGCCACGCACGTCGCCCGCGCGACCTCGGGCAGCGCCAGGATGCGCGGCGCGAGCCCCCCTACGTCACCCGCACCCGCACCCGCACCCGCGCCGGTGCCCGCGCCGCCGGCGGTCAGCGCGGCGAGCGCGGTCCGACGCCGGGCCAGCAGGCGGGCACGTAGCCGCTGCTTGGCCAGGTCGATGCGAGCGGTGGCCTGTTCGTCCAGCACACGACCAGCCTCTCGCAGTCGGCGATCACAGGCGCGTCTGGCGGGGTGTGCCGGCCCGGTCAGGTCACAGCGTCATCCCGGGCGCGATCCCGAGTGTTTGCCACATCACAGATCGATTCGTCACGGATCCGAGCCGGGCGGCGGTCGTCCGGTGGGCGGGCTCGGGTGCGCTCGGTGGGCCTGGGATGGGGGCACCTGGAGTTCTGGTGCCGGCGGGACATCGGGGTCGGGATGGCCGGCCAGGCGGAAACATCCGCCGGATGGATCGGCTGAGCTGTGTATTGCGTATGGAGGGCGGGCGCCGTCATGCCGGTGAACTGCAGCCCGGCTAAGGTCTGTCCATGCCAGTGACGAAGGCGGTAATTCCGGCTGCGGGTCTGGGGACCCGCTTCCTCCCGGCGACGAAGGCGGTGCCCAAGGAGATGCTGCCGGTTGTTGACCGGCCGGCCATCGAATACGTCGTCGAGGAGGCGTCGCGCGTGGGGCTGCGCGACGTCCTGTTGGTCACAAGTCGGAGCAAAAAGGCTGTCGAGGATCATTTCGACCGCGAGACGGAGATCGAGGCCGCGCTGGAGCGCAAGGGCGATGAAGTACGCCTGCGTCGGGTGCGGGCATCGGCCGAGCTCGCCGAGGTGCACTCGGTGCGTCAGCAGTCGCCACGCGGCCTCGGGCACGCCGTGCTGTGCGCGGCCGCGCACGTGGGCAACGAGCCGTTCGCCGTCCTGCTCGGCGACGATCTCATCGACGAGCGGGACCCGTTGCTGGCGGAGATGCTCGCCGTGCAGGAGCGTTTCGGTGGCAGTGTCATCGCGCTGATGGAGGTCCCACGCGAGCAGGTGTCGATGTACGGGGTCGCGACGGTGCGCCCGATCCCCAGCGGTCCGGATGATCGTTACGGCATCGTGCGGATCGAGGATCTGGTCGAGAAGCCTCCGATCGAGGAGGCGCCGAGCAACCTGGCGATCATCGGCCGCTACGTCCTCGCGCCGGAGATCTTCGACGTGTTGCGGGAGACCCCGCCGGGTCGCGGCGGCGAGATCCAGATCACCGACGCGCTGCGCACCCTGGCCCGTCGGGAGCAGGAGGACCCGGGCGCGGCACCCGTGCACGGGGTGGTGTTCACCGGCCGGCGCTACGACACCGGTGACCGGGTCGACTACCTCAAGGCGGTCATCCGGCTGGCGTGCGAACGGGCCGATCTCGGGCCCGAGCTGTACCCCTGGATCGAGGAGTATGTCGCCGCGGGCGGTCCCAAGAGCGGACTGTCCTGATTGCGGTCATTCATCCACTTGTCATCTTCCCGACAAGACTGATTGCATTCAGCTGAACCTTGACGGCCCGCTCGCGGGTCGGGAACGCCCCCGGAATCGGCCGGCGCGCGCTCCGTGGGCGCCGGCCGTGGCCGGTCCCACCGGGGATTCCGGTCGCACGGACGGGGGCGGACGCCATGACAACGGTGGACGAACACACAGCGCGCATCCTGGCGGCGGTCGCGCCGACCAGGCCGCGACGCGTCGATCTGGCCCACGCGCACGGTTGCGTGCTCGCCGCGGACGTGCGGGCCACGGTCGCCGTCCCCAGCTTCGACAACTCCGCGATGGACGGCTACGCCGTGCGCGCCGCCGACGTCGCTGACACCAGCGCGCAGACCCCCGTCGTCCTGCCCGTCGAGGCCGACATACCGGCCGGCCCGGGTATCCCGGTGCCGCTACGTCCCGGCGCCGCCGCCCGGATCATGACGGGCGCGCCGCTGCCGGCCGGGGCGGACGCGGTCGTCCAGCTGGAATGGACCGATGCCGGCCGGGAGGCGGTCGCCGTCCACCAGGCGCCCCGCCGTGGCCTGCACATCCGCCGGGTGGGGGAGGACGTCAAACCGGGCTCGCTCGTCCTGTCCGCCGGCACGATCCTCGGCTCGGCGCAGATCGGCCTGCTCGCGGCCGTGAACGTGGCCCGTCCACCGGTGTGTCCGCGGCCGCGGGTGGCGGTGCTGTCCACCGGCAGTGAACTCGTCGAGGTCGGCTCGCCGCCGCGGCCCGGGCAGATCGTCGACTCCAACAGCCACGCGATCGCCGCCGCGGTCCGCGAGTGCGGCGGGCTCGTGCGCCGGCTCGTGGGCGTGTCGGACGACGCGGACGCCTTCACCAAGTCCTTCTACGACGTGCTCGCCGAGGTCGACGCGGTGGTGACCACCGGCGGGGTCAGCGTCGGCGCGTACGACGTGGTCAAGGAGGTGCTGACCGGCGCCGGCAGCATGCGGTTCGACCATGTCGCGATGCAGCCCGGCCGGCCCCAGGGGTTCGGACTGATCGAGGGCGTTCCGGTGTTCACCCTGCCCGGCAACCCGGTGAGCGCCCTGGTGTCGTTCGACCTGTTCGTCCGCCCGGCGCTGGCCCGGCTGCGCGGTCTGCCCGCGACCGGCCTGCCGACCCTCGAAGTCACCGTGGGCACGGCGCTGCGTTCGTCCCCCGGGCGGCGCGCCTACATCCGGGTACGCCTGGACGGGCCCGGCCCGGATGGGCGGTACGGCCCCGGCGGACCGGTGGCCCATCCGGTCGCGGCCCAGGGCTCGCATCAGCTCACCTCGCTCGCCGCCGCGCAGGCTCTGCTGGTCGTGCCGGAGGAGGTCACCGAGGTCCCGGTCGGGTCCCGGCTCACCGCGTTGTTGCTTGGCGCGGATTCGGGGTCCATCCTCTCCGGCATGGGCTGGACGGATGCGGACGTGACGGACGACCGATGACGGGTTCCGGTCTCACGCATGTCGACGAGCGCGGCAGCGCCCGGATGGTCGATGTCGCGGCGAAGGACGTCACCGTCCGTACGGCCATGGCGACCGGCCTGCTGCTCGTCTCCGCCGAGGTGATCACCCTGCTGCGCGGCCCCGGGGTCGCCAAGGGGGACGCGCTGGGCACCGCCCGGATCGCCGGGATCATGGCGGCCAAGCGCACCCCGGACCTCGTCCCGCTGTGCCATCCGATCGCGCTGTCCGGGGTGACGGTGGAGCTCACCGTGCACGACGACGCCGTGGAGATCGTCGCGACCGTGCGCACCGCCGACCGGACCGGGGTGGAGATGGAGGCGCTGACCGCCGTCACCGTCGCCGCGCTGACCCTGCACGACATGGTCAAGGCGGTCGACCCCGGCGCGCAGCTCTCCGAGGTGCGGGTGCTGTCGAAGTCGGGCGGTCGCACCGGTGACTGGCAGGCCGCCGCGCCCCGCCACCGCGGCGCCGCCCCGCACTCACACCCCGACAGCGCCCCGAGGCCCCCCCTCGGCGCCGCTGGGCACCGGGCCGGGGCGGCGTCGACGAGTCGGCTGCCGGCGGGCGCCCGGGCGCGGGTCGTGACCGTGTCCGACCGGGCCCATCGCGGCGTCTACCAGGACCGGTCGGGGCCGCTGCTGGCCGACGGGCTGGCCGCGCTCGGCTTCCAGGTCGACCCGCCCACGGTGGTGCCCGACGAACGGGCCGACATCGAGACCGCGCTGCGTGCGGCGATCGCCGACGGCGTCGAACTGGTCGTCACCACCGGTGGCACCGGCCTTGGTGCCCGGGACGTCACCCCCGAGGCGACCGCGACCGTGCTGGAGCGCCCGGTTCCCGGCCTCGCCGAGGCGCTGCGTGCCGCCGGCCGCGACACGGTGCCCGCGGCGGCGCTGTCGCGCGGCCTGGTCGGTACGGCGGGCGACACCCTGGTGGTGAATCTCCCCGGTTCCACCGGTGGCGTCCGCGACGGCCTGGCCGTGCTCGCCGACGTCGTCGTCCACGCCGTCGCGCAACTCGGCGGTCAGGACGACCATCCGCGCCGGTACGGCGCCGAACCGGCCGGTTGAGAGGCGGGCGGTGGTGCGGGCACCGGGGTGGCCGGCGGTCCTGACCGAGGGACCGGTCGTCGTGCGGCCGTTGCGGCTGCGGGACGCGTCGAGCTGGGTGGAGGTCCGGCTGCGCAACGCCGACTGGCTGGCACCGTGGGAGGCGACTCCGCCGGGCCTGATGATGGTCCGTGAGACCTGGGACCAGCGGCAGACCATCGCCGTCTACCGGCAGATGTGGCACCGTCTGCGCCAGCAGGCCCGGGTCGGCGTGGCGTTGCCGTTCGCGGTGGTGGTCTCGGGCCGTCTGGTGGGCCAGGTGACCGTCGCGCCGGTCCTGCGGGGCGCTTTCAACAGCGCGCAGATCGGCTACTGGGTGGACAGCCAGTACGCCGGGCGCGGTATCACCCCGACTGCCATCGCGCTGATCGTCGATCACTGTTTCGGACCCGTCGGGCTGCATCGCGTCGAGGCGAACGTGCGTCCGGAGAACGCCGCGAGCCGACGGGTCCTCGCGAAGCTCGGCTTCCGCGAGGAGGGCCTGCACCGGCGCTATCTCACCATCGACGGTCACTACCGCGACCATCTCGGATTCGCGTTGACCACCGAGGACGTGCCCGAGGGTCTGGTCTGCCGTTGGCGGGAGAGCCACCTGCGCCAGCAGTAGCCGCCTCCACCCGATCGCTGATCGCTGATCTCTGGTCGCTGTCGCGATCGCGCGAGGATCCCCCGTCTGTGGGGATTCGCGTCGTTCTGGTCAAGGGGACCTTCTACCCCATCCTGGGGTAGCTGGACGGTGGATGGGGACCCACATCCGGGTAAGCCGGCGTGGGTGACGAGTTCCACTTCCGGCGTCGCGTGGGTGTCGGCAACCGGACCAGGGTCGCGCGCGGTCACCGGCTGGTGTCCTCGCACGCACTCCCGAGTGGATTCCCAGTGCCCGTCGACGGCCTCGTGCTTTACGGGAGTGCTTCCACATGTTTCGTTCTGATCTTCCCTGGGGCATCTGGTGTGATACACGATGGTGCCACGATGCGCACACACTGCATTGCGTATGCGACACGCGGGGTTCGGGTCGGTGACCACGTGGATTTCGCTCACTAGCGTTCAACCACGAAAACGCAATCCGCTGGTGTCGAGATGAGGCTCCGCATGGTCAGCACCGCCGCTCCCGCTGCGTCCGTCGCATCCGGCACGGTCCGCACG
This sequence comes from Frankia umida, assembly GCF_023242945.1. Taxonomy (NCBI): domain Bacteria; kingdom Bacillati; phylum Actinomycetota; class Actinomycetes; order Frankiales; family Frankiaceae; genus Frankia; species Frankia umida. Next base: position 8,902 of record NZ_JALKFT010000001.1, on the reverse strand, counting down.
GCCGGCCTGGCGGTGATGGTCCGGTGAGCGCGTTGATCTGGGTCGCGATCGTCGCGGTCTGGGGCTTCGTGCTGATACCCATGTGGCTGCGCCGGCACGACACGCTCTCCGAACAGCGTTCCTCGGAGCGGTTCACCGGGGCGATGCGGGTGCTCTCCCGTCGCCCGTCCTCGCCGCACGACCTGACCGACGAGGACCTGATCGACCTGGCCAGCGACGACCTGGTCAGCGACGACCTGGCCGGTGACGGGTCGGCCAGCGATGGCCTCTCCGCCGGAGACGATCTCGCAGTCGCGGGCGACGAGCTGGCCCACGGCGGCCGAGACGTCCACCAGAGCCCGAACCCGCAGCGCCTCGACGTGGTGAAAGGAGCGGCCATGCCTCACGCCGACTCGACCGGCCCGCGCGCCGCCCGTCCCCTGGCCGCCCGCTCCACGACCCAGCCCCGCTCCACGACCCAGCCCCGCTCGGCGACCCAGTCCAGGGTCGCAGCCCAGACGCAGCTCGCCGCTGACCGGCGGATCAGCGCGGAGCGGGCCGCTCTCATGCGTACGCGTCGTCAGCGGCTGGCGGTGCTGGCCGTGCTGGTGCCGGTGACGGCGCTGCTCGCCGCGGTCCTCGGCGGCCTGTGGATCGGTCTGCAGCTGCTGGTCGACGTCGGCCTCGCGGCCTACGTCGTGCATCTGCGCCGCACGACGCGCCTGGAGCGTCGACTCGAGATCACCCGGGAGGCGATCGAGCGGCGCATCGAGGCCGAACGGATCGCCCGTGTCCGTCGACGCCCGGTCGGCGCCAGCTTCGCCTACCACGAGCGCACCGGCGACGAGGCGGACGAGGCCGACGAGCTCACCGAGGAGGAACTCGCCCACGCCCAGGCCGAGACCATCGACCTCGGCGCGCTGATGGGCGGGGTCCGCGGCGTCGGGGACGCATCGTCCGGCCACGGCCACAACTACAGCCACGATCACGAGTACGACCCGTACGCCGACGGCGACACCGACTGGGCCGACGAGTCCGTTCCGGCCGGCTTCGGTCAGGTCGAATACGCGCGGTCACCGAGCGCGCAGTCCGCTCACGCCGAGTCGCCGTACGAGGAGTCGGACTACCCGGAGTCGGCCTACGCGCGGGACGCCCAGGTGCGGGCCGCGCGTGGCCAGGGCGCGGAGGAGCCGGTCGGGTACGGCCAGGGCTGGTCCGGGCAGCCGGTCGAGGTCGAGCTCGAGGTGGGTGTCGAGGTCGCGGTGGACCTGGACGAGGCCGACGCGGTCGCCGTCCGCGCGGCATCGCGGCCGATCGGTCGGGCGGGTTCGCGACCCACGACCTCCCGTCCCGGTCGGGGCCAGCTCAACCCGCAGGGCACCCACGGCGGGCTCTTCCCCGCGACCGCCGACGCGCCCCCCGCGACCGGCGCCCACGGCCAGAGCGCCGACCCGGACGACCTGCCGTCCGACTACGAGCCGCTGCTGCACCGCCACGCGGTAGGTAGCTGACACGCGGTAGGTAGCTGACACGCGCGTCGCACCTCCCGGGTTCACCCGGGGGGTGACAGGCCGGCCCTCGGTGTCAGGGGGTTTCGCGCGCCCGGGTGGGGTCGCGTCGAGGTGCGCCGAGCCGGGCGACGGCGCGCACGGGGGCGCCGTCCGTCCCGGCCAGTGGCAGCGGGAACAGGAACATCTCGATCGGGCGGCCCAGCCGGGCGGCCGTCACCAGCCGGTCCAGCCCGGTGAGGTTCTCGACGATCACCGCGCCGGCCCCGCACAGGACCCGGTGCGCCGCCAGCCCGTCCGAGGAAGCCGCCAGCCCGTCCGAGGAAGCGGCCAGCCCGTCCGAGGAGGGGGATGGGTCGACGCTGGCGGCGTCGATACCGATGGTGCGGATGCCGGCGTCGACGAGGGCCTGGGCGGTGGCGGCGGCCAGGTAGGGATGGTCGAGGTAGCTGGGGTGCCCGAAGCGGGTCGACCAGCCGGTGACGATCAGGACGATGTCCCCGGGGCGCAGGTCGGCGGGCAGGATCGACGGCGGCAGGGGCGTCCGAGGGGCGAGGCCGCGGGCGTCGACGGGTAGGGCGGGGCCGGTGAAGCGCTCCAGCGGGATCTGGTCCAGGCGGGGCAGGGCGTCGTCGATGTGCCAGGGGGCGTCCACGTGGGTGCCGGTCTGTGAGCCCAGGTGCAGTCGCTGCACGTTGGCGCCGTCCGTGGCCGCCCGCAGCGCGGGTACCACCGTGACCGGCGGATCGCCAGGGTAGACCGGCATGCCGTCGACGATCGGCACCGACAGGTCGATCAGTTCACCGCTGCTCAGGGCGAACCTCCAGCCAGGGAAGGGAGGGGCGGTGGTGACGTCAGGAGTGACATCGGACACCAGGAGTGACGTAGGCGACGGGGGAGACCTGGACAACAGAACCTTGGTGGGGGAGATGCATGTATGTAGCATGCATGTAGGCCGACGAAGGGAAGAACATGTCTCCAGGCGTACGGATCTCCAAGGTTCCACCGGCGGTGTCGGTGGCGGCGCTGTGCCTCGGCGGGATGACCGCCGCGCTCTCCCAGACGCTCGTCATCCCCATCCAGTCCGACCTGCCTGACCTGCTCGGCACCTCGGCGTCCAGCGCCGCCTGGGTGGTGACGGTGACGCTGCTGGCCGCCGCGGTCGCCATGGTGGTCGCGGGGCGCCTGGCGGACCTGTTCGGCAAGCAGCGGGTGCTGGTGGCCAGCGCCGCGACGCTCGTCGTCGGCTCGCTGGTGTGCGCCATGTCCAGCTCGATTCTGCCGATGCTGACCGGTCGGGCGTTGCAGGGGCTGGGGATGGGCTTCATCCCGGTCGGTATCTCGCTGATCAGGGAGATCACGCCGCCGAAGATGGCGGCGACGTCGCTGGCCGCGATGAGCGCCACGCTCGGTGTCGGTGGTGCCATCGGTCTGCCGCTGGCCGCCTGGATCGTCAACAGCCTCAACTGGCACGCCCTGTTCTGGGTGTCGGCCGGGATCGCGGGGCTGGTGCTGCTGGCCAGCGTGTTCGCGGTGCCGCACGTGCGGGACTCGCACGGCGGAAGCATGGACATCGGCGGCGCGCTGGGGCTCGCCGCGGGTCTGGTCGCCTTCCTGGTCGGTATCTCCAAGGGCAACGACTGGGGCTGGGCGTCCGTGAACACCCTGGGCGCGATCATCGGCGGGGTGGTCATCCTGGTCGCCTGGGGCGCCTACGAGCTGCGCCAGGCCGAGCCGCTGGTCGACCTGCGGGCGACCGCGAAGCGGCCGGTGCTGATGACCAACATCGCGGCCGTCGCTGTCGGGTTCGGCATGATGGCGCAGTCCATCGTCGTCCCGCAGCTGCTGCAGCTGCCGAAGGCCACCGGTTTCGGGCTCGGCCAGTCGGTGCTCGCTGCCGGGCTGTGGATGGCGCCCGGTGGGCTGATGATGCTGCTGTTCGCCCCGGTGTCCAGCAAGCTGATCGCCACCCTCGGCGCCCGGATCACCCTGATGACCGGGGCGACCGTGCTGGCGTTCGGCTACGTCATCGCCGCCCTGTGGATGGACGCGTCCTGGCAGCTGCTGCTGGTCTCCTGCGTGGCGTCCGCCGGTGTCGGCATCGGCTACGCCGCGATGCCCACCCTCATCATGGACGCGACGCCGCCGGCGGAGGCCGGTGCCGCGGTGGGCCTGAACGCGCTGAGCCGTTCGGTCGGCGCGACCCTCGCCGCCGCCCTGATGGGCACCCTGCTCGCCAGCAACACGATCACTCTGGGCAACACCCAGGTGCCCGACCAGGACGCGTTCCGGCTCTGCTTCATCGTCGGTGCCGTCGCCGCCCTGCTGGGTGCGGGCCTGGCCACCTTCATCAGTGCCCGTCGCCCGGCCCGCTCCACCGACATCGTCTCCGGCGGCTCCCCGCAGAACGGCATCGGCGGTCCGGCGGCCGTCTCCCTGATCGACCCGCAGGACGCCCCGTTCGCCCCGGCGGCCCGGACGTCCGACGACACGTCCACCGTCACCACCAAGGTGTGAGACCCCGCCCGGCCGGGTCCGGGCGACGAAACAGATCGGGCACGCCTCGGAGCGGTTCATCGGCCGCCAGCTCCGGGGCGTGTCCGACGGACGACCCACCCGCGTGGTGGCCGTCCGTGGCAGGATTTCGGTCCCGCGGGCTGGCGGTGGAGATGGGCCCGTCGTGGCCCCCCGGGACCTGGTTTGGACGAGGTGAGATCGGTGATGGAGCAGCTGGACGGGAAACCGGTGGGCAGCGAGCCGGACGAGGACGATTTGTTGCGGGCCATCGCCCGTGAGGTGCTGCGGCTGAGCCGCCGACGGATCATGACGCCGGAGGGTTCGACCCTGGACCGGTCGATGTTCCGCATCCTGTGGGCCCTGGCCGAGTCGGGTCCGTGCACGATGGCGGACCTCGAATGCACGCTGCATCTGGAGCAGTCGACGGTGAGCCGTCAGGTGAAGAACGCGATCGGTCGCGGCCTGGTCGAATCGCACATGCCGCCCGGCTCGCGGCGCCGGGTGTTCCAGGCGACCAGCGAAGGCGCGCGCATCTACCAGCAGGAGGCCGCCTTACAGTCGGACGTCTTCAAGAAGGCGCTCGCCGAGTTCGGCCCGTCCCGCTTCCACGCCTTCACCTCCGAACTGACCGCGCTCAACGACGCGCTCGACCATGCGGCCAACGCCGCGGACCCCGCCACCTCCCACGACTTCCGGTAGGGGAAGCCGCGGAAGATGGCGGGACGTGGTCAGCCGGCGTTCACGGCGCTGACCACACGCACCGAACTGACCGCGGGCACTGAATCGCCTTCTTCCTTCTCGTGACCGAGTACGCCACCCTGCCCGGTATCGGACCCGCGTCACGGCAGCACGAAGGAACCCACCGTGCGGCATGCCGATTTTCGGACTGGGTCCGGGGTGCGCTGATGTCGGGCTTCAGCACTGCCGGTTGACCAGGTCAGGATGACGCGCCCATGCGGTCAGCAATGTGACGCAAAGGGACATCAGGGAACCAGGGAAGCGCGCCGGACCGGGCGGCTCCTGGGAGTCGTACCGAGGACCCGAGCGTCCCCGCGCCTTTTTCGTGCTCTTCGTCAGGCATCTGCGGCTACTCGTGCGGCCTGACCTGCGGATCGTCTCGCGTGACGGTTCCAGCCGTGGCTGCCGGGTTGGATCCTCGGCAGGGCTCGTGGCGTCCGATCACCTCTTGCCACGTATGGTGGTGATCTGCCGGCGTTGGGTGGCCGAGGGGGTTGCGTGGCGGGGGAGCGTGCCGCTCCGAATCAGTGGCCAGCTATGTGGACACCGTCGGGCATCCCCTACGGGTCGCTCCATGCTTCGGAGTGCAAGCAGGCGTTCAGCCTCGCCTTCACCCACGCGATCGCGGCTGCGGCGCGGTGCACGATCTCCGATCTGAGATCCGACGTCGAGACGATCGACTACACCGTGCGACAGGTCGCCCACCACCGTCGCTACAGCTCGTCGGTGGTGGATGTGCAGATGAAGTGCACATCGCAGGACGTTCTCCGGGAAGATGGTGTGCACTGGGAACTGTCAGGTGCCCACTACAACAAGCTACAGGACCCGAGGACCTATAACCGAAAAATACTTGTTGTCCTTGTTGTTCCTGGAGATCCCGTCGACTGGCTGGCAACCGAGAAGGATCGCATGATCCTCAATGGCTCGGCCTTCTGGACCTGCATCGAAGGCAGCGGTCCGACCTCGGGATCCACCAAAACGGTGGTACTGCCCCGGAAAAATGTCTACAATGTAGAGCAGCTTCTGGGAATTCTTTATCGGATAGGGAGCGGAGGGAAGCCGTGAGCGTCGACTCGACGACGATCGAAGACCTTCCTTCGCTTGACGTGGATCCAGGCGAAATTGAATCCTTCTTGCTGGTCAACGGGTGGCAGCGGGTCGCGCACAGCCTCGGTGTGAGCGCCATCTGGGAAAACACCGCGCTGGATTCGAGCGTGATGGTCCCTTATGATTCAGAATATCGGGATTTCGGGATGCGGGTCAGGGATGCGCTTCGGACGATATCCCTGGTGCACGGCATCGAACGCACCGCGCTGCCGCTTCGAATTCTGAGCGCGCGAAGCGACATCGTTCTCCTGCGGGCGGACCAGCTCACCCCAGGTGATTCGATTCCGCTGAGTGAGGCAAAGGTCCTGGTGGACGGGATCTCGCGCATGATGCTGGTCGCCGCGTGCAGCGCGATCAGGCCAAGGCCGGCGCATCCGGGTAGAAGACCCGGAGCCGCGACGGATTTCGTGGCCAACGATCTCCGGCTCGGCCACACGATTCGAGGTAGTTTCGTGCTACCTGTTTTTGTTCGTCATGAAGGCGCTGTGGAAGATTCCAGCGCTGATCCTGCTTCTGGTCCGGTTGTTTTCTCGCGCCGAGTCGTCGAGACCCTCGCCAGCGGTCTGGAAGCAACGCGGGAACTTCTGGATCCGCAGGGCAGCATCACGCTCGACGACGCGGTGGAGCGAGGTGCCAGCGCGGAGATGGTGGAGGCGGTCGGCGCGATGGGCGGGCAGGAAGGGGTCCGTGCGCTGGAACTGCGGTTTGTCCTTTCGGGATCCATACCCGCCGGTTCGGATACGCCGAGTCGTATCGAAGTTCCGCGGCCCCAGGCCGACCAGGTGGAGAAAATTGTCGGCCTTCTCAGAAGAAGGCCGACCGAAGCTCAGGGTCGAGTCGTCGGCCAGGTGGTCCGTCTGGAGCGGGCGGGCAATGACGACGGCGGCACGGCGGTGATTGACGGATACCTGGGAAGATCCCGACGTCGGGTCAGAGTGAACCTTTCGGGCGACTCCTACCGGCTGGCGATCCGTGCCCACGAGGAGCGAGCCCCGGTGGTGGCCACCGGAGAGGTCTCGCTCGTCGGCCGCTCCTGGTATCTCACCGGTGACACGGACGTCCAGGTCCGCACGGTCTAGCCTTCTGGTGGTTTCCCCGGTCTTATTCGGGTGTTTCTTGCTGGTCGATGCCGCCCTGGGCGCTGGGCCTGCGTCCGGCGAAGTCGAGTAGGCCGACCCAGGTCGGCCGCAGTGCGATGCGGGCCTGGACCGTGCCGGGGGCGTCGACCTGGCTGAGCATGCCGGCAGCCGCCTGCGGCCCGAGGTAGCGGTGCGCCGCCGCGACGTACTCGGGTGCGAGGCCGTCCACCTCGGTGATCTCGACCTGGCCGCGCAGGCTGAGCGACTCGGGTGGGAAGCCCTCGGTGTCGATGGTGACGGCGGCGCCCGGCCGGTGCCGCAGCGCGGCCAGCCGCTTCGCGGGATGGCTGATGGCGGGACCGTCGACGTAGGTGACCGTCACCAGCTCCTCGCCGGTCCAGTGGAACCAGGTCGGCACCACGCGGGGCGTGCCGTCGAGGGCGACATAGGCGAACCGTGCGGGGATCGTCGACGCCAGCAGGCGCTGGGCGGCAGGAGTGTCGAGCAGGGCGAGGTCGCCCTGCCGCGGCGCGGCGGCGGTGGCTGACACGCGCACGCCCGTGGGCGTGGGCGTGGGTATGGCGTTGTCGTGCGGCTGGCTCATCATCAGCATCCCTTCATTCAGTTTCCTGACGGAACGGACGCTAGCACGGGTGGTTCCTTCAGGGAACTCATGGACGTAGGATGACGTCGTGCAACGCACCCAGTTCTCCGATCGGGCCTGCTCGATCGCGCGCACCCTCGACCTGATCGGCGAGCCCTGGTCGCCGCTGATCCTGCGCGACGTGATGGTCGGCATCCGCCGCTTCGACCAGATCCAGGCCGAACTCGGCATCTCCCGCAAGGTTCTCGCCGAACGGCTGAAATGGCTGGTCGAGTGCGGTGTCCTCGCCCGCAGCGAGTACTCGGCCCGGCCCAGGCGGTACGAGTACGTGCTCACCGCCGAGGGGGTCGACCTGTGCGACGTCCTGATCGCCATGGCCCGCTTCGGCGACCGGTGGCTCGCCGGGTCGGCCGGCCCGCCCGTTCTCTACCAGCACCGGCCATGCGGCCACATCGCGCCCGCCGCCCCCCGCTGTGAGCGGTGCGGCGAGCCCATCCGCGCCGACACGATCGACGTGCTGCCCGGTCCCGGCGCCTCCCCGGCGGTGGATGCCGGGGTCAGCCCGAGCATCTGACCCAGCTGTGCTGGTCGGCGGACGACCTCCTACCGCGGAATCCGGCCGAGCGCTCGCGCCTGCTTCCGTAGCGGCAGGGATATCACGTGCCATTCGGCGTCTGGAGATCGCTGGCGCCGGCCAGGACTTCTACCAGGTGATCGATGTTGATTTCATCAGATGACGTATCCGGGCCTAAGGAACATCGCTGGCCAGTAGTGGGGCGTAAGCAGCACCGACACCTTCGGTGATGGCGGTGGCGAGTAGTTGGCGGTGCGCCTCAATCCGCGGCTCGTGCGGAAATCTCAGACCGATCTCGTCGAGGGCGACCACGCCCGCCGGGCCGAGCAGGTCACGATGGCTCTCCAGGTAGGCAGCGGACTCCCGGATGGTCGGAGCATTCAGCCAGTCGACCACCTGTCGCAGAACAGCGTCGGGCAGCACCAGCCAGCCCGGATAGCCACCGGGATGTACCGCAGTCCAAAACTGGTCAAAGCTGGCTGGGTTCGCACTCAACAGTTCCCGCAGCATGCCGTGCACCTCAGCGAGGGCCTCGGGGGCATCCTCGCCATCGAGGATTTCCAGCGCGGCGATCGCATCAGCTGCGCGCCGAGGGAAAGGGCGTTCTGTGACAGCAGCCCGACGGCACAGCAGAAACCCTTGTCCCCACCTCACCGGAAACTCGGAGATCAACCCGGCGGCCAGATCTTCCCCATCCTGCCCCACCTCCGACAGGCGGTTCGCCAGGTTGTTCAGCGATGCGGCGAGGTCGGGGAGGTAGGCGTCGGGGCTGTCGGCGGCCAGCTGCCGGCGGAGG